>JAQCDI010000309.1 GCA_027620595.1 Bacteroidota bacterium
GGATCGTCTGACCCTTCCACGTAGGCGCGCATGAATCCCGCGAATTCGATGGTCTGCCCGCTGGCACGGAAGGAAGAGAGTTCATCCCCGGTTCCGGCATGGATGTGGGCGGTTACGCGCCGGATCCGGGCGTCGGCCATTTGGGTGGCCATGGTCCGCTTCCAGATCATGTCGTAGAGCGCTGCTTCCTCACCTCCGAGACGTAATTCCTCGGCCGTCCGCATTTCCGTCCCGGCCGGCCGAATGGCTTCGTGCGCCTCCTGGGCATTGCGAACCCTGTTGGCAAACTGACGGGGTCCATCACTGAGGAACTCCTGCCCGTATCGGCGGGAGACCGACGCACGGGCGCTGGAAATGGCTTCCTCGGAAAGACTGGTGGAGTCGGTTCGCATGTAGGTGATGAAGCCCTGCTCATAGAGCTTCTGTGCCACCCGCATCGTGTCCCGCGCTGAAAGGCGCAGTTTGCGACTGGCCTCCTGTTGCAGGGTGGACGTGATGAACGGCGCCGCCGGTTTGCGGGTCGTCATGCGCTCCTCCACATCTGCAACCGTCCAAGGGCTCTTTGGCAAGCTGCGCTCCAACAGCCGTGCGCGGTCCTCCTTGAGGACCACCAGGTCCTTGCCGTCCTGGAGTCCGGCAGAAAGCCGTCCGGTGTTGTCGTCGAAGTCCCGACCTGTGGCCAGGCGGAGTCCCCCCGTCTGGGTCATGACAGCCTCGAAAGCCGTACCGGAGGTGGCCAACTGTGCCTTCAAGCCCCAATAATGGGCCGGAATGAAGAGAATGCGTTCCGTTTCCCGTTTCACGAGGACCCGAACAGCAACGCTCTGCACGCGTCCCGCCGACAGACGGGGTGCAATTTTCTTCCAGAGCAGGGGAGAGATGGAATAGCCCACCAGGCGATCCAGCACCCGCCGCGTTTCCTGCGCGTCGACCAGATGCTGATCCATCTCCCGGGTATTCTCCAGGGCTTCCAGGATGGCCGGTTTGGTGATCTCGTGGAACACCATGCGCCGCACCGGGACCTTGGGGCTGAGAACCTCCAACAAGTGCCAACCGATGGATTCTCCTTCGCGGTCCTCGTCCGTCGCGATGTACAGTTCGTCCACGCCTTTCAGCGCATCCTTGAGCTGTTTGACCACCTTCTTCTTGTCGGCCGGGACGATGTAGAGGGGAGAGTAGTCCTCTTCCACGTTTACGCCGATGCGGGACCACTTCTGCTTCTTGAACTTCTCCGGTATCTGGGATGCGGATGGAGGCAGGTCCCGCACGTGGCCCATGCTGGCTTCCACGATGTAGGAATCGGGAAGGAATTTTCTGATGGTCCGGGCCTTGGTAGGAGATTCGACGACGACGAGTCGCTTCATGGAGCAGGAGGGTTCAGGCGTGGAGCCGGCCGAGAGCAATAGAGCAGGTGCCGGTCTGGAAGGCGCTCCCTCTCACGCCCGGTTGCCGCTTGCGTTCCGGGCGCCGGCCGACAGCAGGTGGAAGCGCTACCACCGTTTAATGATTTCTTAGAACGCCGGAGAAGGGAGTCCAGAGGATCGATTCGTATATTTTTCCGGATTCGCCCGCAGCGAAAAATGTGGCTGGCGAACCCCGGTCCGGCGGCCGGAAGCACGCATCCGATGACCGCCCTGCCGGCACCTACTATCGATCACGTACCCGATTCCAAAGATGTCAGTAAACCTGGACAAAATGGTCTACAAGTTCGGCGAAGGCATCGCCGAAGGCGACACGTCCATGAAAGCCCACCTCGGTGGCAAAGGGGCAAACCTCTCCGAGATGTGTTCTTTCGGACTTCCGGTTCCTCCCGGATTCACCATTTCGACGGACACCTGCAAGTTCTACAGCGAGAACAACCATCAGTGGCCGGAAGGACTGGACGCTCAGGTACGTGAAGGGATTGCCCACATCGCTGCCCAGATGGGCGCCGGGTTCGGTGACGCCGAGAATCCGCTTCTCGTCTCTGTGCGCTCCGGAGCCGCCGTATCGATGCCGGGCATGATGGACACGGTGTTGAACCTGGGGTTGAACGACGAGGCCGTAGAAGGCCTGGCCCGCAAGACCGGCAACGAACGCTTCGCTTTCGACTCGTATCGCCGGTTCATCGACATGTTCGGCGACGTCGTGATGGGCGTACACCATGAGTATTTCGAAGAAGCCATCGAAGCCCTGAAGCAGGAGCGCGGCGTTTCGACCGACATGGAGCTCACGGCTACCGACCTGCGCACGCTGGTGGATCGCTACAAGGCCATCTACCGCCAGCATACGGGATTCATGTTTCCTGATGACCCCTTCGAGCAGCTCAAGCTGTCCATCAACGCCGTTTTCGGCTCCTGGGACAGTGACCGCGCCGTCAAATACCGGACGATCAACAAGATAAAGGGCCTCATCGGTACCGCCGTCAACGTTCAGGCGATGGTATTCGGCAACATGGGCGACACCAGTGGTACGGGAGTGCTCTTCACGCGCAACCCGTCCAACGGAGAGAACAAACTCTACGGCGAGTTCCTGGTGAACGCGCAGGGAGAGGATGTCGTGGCCGGCATCCGTACGCCGGAGGACATCTCGCAGATGGCCGACGAATTCCCTGCAGCCTACAAGCGTCTCGTCGAAGTGACGCAGCAGCTTGAGCAGCATTACCGCAACATGCAGGATATCGAGTTCACGGTGCAGGAAGGCACCCTCTACATCCTGCAGACCCGCAACGGCAAGCGTACGGGCACCGCCGCCGTGAAGATTGCTGTCGACATGGTCAACGAAGGCCTCATTTCCACGAAGGAAGCCGTCAAGGGCATGGTGGAGCCGGGTCACCTGGACCAGCTGCTGCACCCCGGCTTCGAGGACGTTGACGCCTACAAGAGCGATGTGATTGCCAAGGGTCTTCCGGCGTCTCCGGGCGCGGCAGTCGGCAAGGTTGTCTTTTCTGCCGACGAGGCCGAAGAGCGCCATGCGGCCGGCGAGAAAGTCATCCTGGTCCGCATCGAAACGAGCCCAGAGGATGTCGGG
>JAQCDI010000310.1 GCA_027620595.1 Bacteroidota bacterium
GGGTGGTCCATCCCGGCGGGCGCCCGGCTCGGGCCCTTCGAGGACAAACGTGAAGCGGATCAACGAACGGCCGCCCCGTTGGACGCGCACAGGCGCCTCCATTTGACGTGCCCGGCCGAGCAGGAATGTCGGGAGCCGCAACCCATTGAGCAGCGGTCCCAATTCCGGCGTCATCATCGTGGAAATGGTCCGCTCCACCCGGCGCCTCTCTGACACATTCAGGGTGTCCCCGTCCAGGACGAAGTAGCGCAGATCCCCGCGTCCGAGATCGTCGGAAGCCGAGCGCCGATAAAGGATGCCGTACTGCGCCTCCCGCGTGCCTGCGCCGCTTTCCACGCGATGCACGATGTCCGCCTCTATGGAGAAGGCCACAACGCGGGCCATCAAGGCCATCTGCTGCGCCATCCAGGTGTCGAAAAGTTGCCGCGCCGGGCCTGGTCCGACCGGTTCGCCCGATTCCGCATCCTGCGCCCGCACGTTGTCGGCCGTTCCGGCCGCCACCAGCAGCAGGGACAGCAGCAGCCTCGACAGGGGAGGGGCGACCCTTGAAAGGAAGGACAACATGGATCCGTAGCGGTTGGTATCGACGGCGATGGGGGCGGGAGAGTGGTGCAGAGAAGTATACCCGCACTTGCCGGCCAAGTTGTCACGAAAGTATGGAATCAGGGTGATGCTGCGCGGTGGAGGCAACGCGGCATCCTATATTCCCGCCATGAAAGAGCAGCCCGATATCCTGCTGGTAGAGGACGACGAGGACCTCTCGTCGGTCGTTTCCAACCGATTGCGCGAATCCGGATTTCATATCCGCACGGCATTTACGGGCACCGAGGCGCTGACCCGCGTTGCGGAACAGGTACCTGATCTGCTGCTCCTCGACGTGATGCTCCCGGAGCTGGATGGGCTGGAAGTCTGCCGCCGCCTCCGCGCCGATCATCCGCTCCTCTACATCCTGATGCTCACTGCCCGGGGCGAGGAGATGGACCGTGTAGTCGGGCTCGAAGTGGGTGCCGACGACTACGTCACGAAGCCTTTCAGCCTCAGCGAACTCGTGGCCCGGGTCCGCAGTGCGCTGCGCCGGCTGCGCCTGACGGAAGAAGCACAACAGGGGATGCCCGAAGAAACCGGATCGCCCATCGAATCCGGTTCGCTGCGCATCGATCCGGTCCGCCGGCAGGTATGGAAGAAGGGAGCTGAAGTCGTGCTCACCGTGCTGGAGTTCGACCTTCTCTGGTACCTGGCACAGCACCCCGATCGGCCCTTTACCCGCATGCAGCTTCTCGAGACGGTCTGGGATCTGCATTATGAAGGGTACGATCGAACCGTGGACTCCCACGTGCAGCGGCTTCGCTCCAAGGTCGAGGACGATCCGGGCAATCCGCAGTTCATCCGCACGGTATGGGGTGTCGGGTACAAGTTCACCCATCCGTCCGATCCGGCATCATGACGGGGCCTGACGTCAAACGCAGGCGATCCCTGTTCTGGAAAGTGGCGCTGGCCCTGGTGGGCCTGCAGCTCGTCATCGTCGTCATTTCCGCCGGATTGACGGTCAATTATGCCCGCGACGCCCAAGAGACCCTGGCGTCAACCTCGCTCGGCGCCCGGCTCGACGCCACGGCAGAGGAAATCGAACGCCGGACGGCTGGACTCGACGGCGGATGGGCGTCCCTGGATGAGTCCCTGTTGCTGGACCTGCAGTACCGCTTTCCCGATCCTGTATTCCTGCTCGATCTCAACGGGGAGGTGTTCGGGCCCATCTGGCCGGCCGAAGATGCCTTCAATCTGGAGTCGGTCCTGGACTTCACCTGGACGGTGCCCGCATTCCTTGAGCTGGAAGAAGCCTTCGATGGCATGATCGTGGACCTGACGGACCAGGAGGTCCCCGGCGGATTCGCTTCGGCGCCGCTCTACGACCGCGGCGGATTTCCCGTGGCGCTCCTTGTCATCCAGCCCATGCGCCGGTCGGTGGAATGGGAGCTGGCCGAAAGCCGATCGGCGCTGTGGCAGGCCAGCCGGACGGTGGCGCTGATTTCCGTGGTCCTGGCTCTGCTTTTCGGGGCCTTCCTCACCTGGTGGCTGGTACGCCCCGTGCGATCCATGGCGTCGGTCGTTTCGGACATGGACGGGGAAGATCCCGATCTGCGCGTTGTGGTCCGGGGCGCCGATGAGATGGCCGTGCTGGGTCACGCCATCAACCAGATGGCCGACCGCGTCTCGGCCAGCATCCGGAGTCTGCGGGAAACCGATCGCCTGCGGCGAGAGCTCGTGGCCAACGTGGGACCTTCGCACGCCGCTGGCCGGTATCCGACTCCGGCTCGAAGAAGGGGTTCGGTTTTCAGGGGAAGGTCGACTTGAAGAAGCTGCCGCCTCGCTCGATGCCGCCCAGCGGCAGGTGGACTACGTAAGCCGGCTCATCGACGACCTCTTCGAGCTCTCCCGCCTGGAGGCAGACTCGTCCCTGCTCCGCATCGAACCGGTTCCGCCGGCCGAGTGGGCCAGCGAAGCCGTGGGTATGTACCGCGCCGCCGCCACAGAGGCCGGCGTGACACTGCGCCTGGATCTGGCGCCCTCGCTGCCCCTCCTGGCCGCCGATGGGACGCGCTTGCTCCGGTTGTTGGGCAACCTGCTGTCCAATGCCATTCGGCACACGCCTCCCGGCGGCTCGGTGGATGTCTCCGTGCGAGCCGAAGGTGCTTTCCTGGTCGTCGTGGTCCGGGATACCGGAGAGGGCATCGCAGACGACGTCCGGGATCGACTCTTCGATCGTTATTATCGCGGGGAGGATGCCCGTACACGGAGCCGACACCAGCGCACCGGGTTGGGCCTGGCCATCGCCCGCGCCGTGGCCGAGGCGCACGGCGGTACGCTGGAACTGGTTCCCACCGAAGGCCCCGGCGCCACCTTGCACCTGAGGCTTCCGCTGCCCTGAAAAAGAAGCGGGCCGGCCGGGAAACCCGGCC
>JAQCDI010000017.1 GCA_027620595.1 Bacteroidota bacterium
GCACGGAGCTGCCCCTGGCCCTTTCCGGATCGCACCACCGGGGAGTGCCCCTGATCAATCCGGCCCGGATGCTGGCCAGGGCCCTCATCCGGGCCGTAGATCCGGCAAAGTTGCGCCCCATGTCCTGAAGCGCGGACCCCGGAGCGGATCCAGCCGTATCCGTTCTCCATTGCCACCCAACCTCTGTTTCCGTGTCCCTTCGCGACATGCTAAGCCCGGCCGTCGAGGATTACCTCAAGGCCGTCTTCGTCCTCCAGACCGACCTGGAGGACCCGGCGGCTGCCGTGTCCACATCCAGCCTGGCTGAGCGACTTGGCATTTCCCCCGCCTCCGTGACCAGCATGCTAAAGCGCCTGGACGCCCTCAATCTGGCCGATTACACCTCGTACAAAGGGGTCCGGCTCACTTCTGCCGGAGAAACGATTGCGCTGGAGATCATTCGGCACCACCGCCTGCTGGAAACCTATCTCAGGGAAGTGATGGGCTATGACTGGGAACAGATGCACGCTGAAGCCGAGCTCCTGGAGCACCACATCTCGGAGGAATTCGAGGATCGACTGGACCACATGCTTGGATTCCCGACCCACGATCCGCACGGAGACCCGATTCCCGGGCGGGACGGCAACATGGTCCTGATTGCTTCCGAACCGCTTACCGACTGCCCCGTCCGGCGTCCGCTCATCATCCGGCGGGTTACGGACACCGACCCGGCCATGCTGGGAGAACTGGAGCGTGCCGGCTTGCTGCCCGGCACGTCGCTCACCATCCGCCAGCGCCTGGACTCCGATATCCTTCACGTGACCCTGGACGGGAAGGAGTTCGAGGTCTCCCCCCGTCTGGCCCAGCACGTATTTGCCTCCGAACGGACCGACTCCGACGCCTGATCCTACCCACCGCACCGCAATCGACATGTCCGACCGACGTACTGCCATCCGCAAGGAGATCCTCGATCTGTTCCGCAACGAAGGGAAACGGACCTTCCGACCGAAGGAGGTAGCCAAGCGGCTCGGCTACGCCGAACAGGCCGATTACCGGCTGTGTCGGGAACTGCTCGAGGAGCTCGAATCCACGGGCAAGATCCAGCGCATCAAGGGCAACCAGTTCGGCCTGCGGCCCAAAGGCACCAGCCTGGAAGGCGTGCTCAGTGTCCATCCGCACGGCTACGGGTTCATCCGGGTCGAGGGCGTCAGCGAGGACTATTACGTGAAGGGACGGCGCATGTACACGGCGCTCGATGGCGACACCGTTCGTTTCGTCGTGGCCGCCCGCAAACCGGGCGATGAGCGCCGTGAAGCCGAGATCCTGGAAATCCTGCGACGCGGGCGCAAGGATGCTGTTGGTACGCTGGAGCACTCGGGATCGTATGCCGTGGTGGTCCCCGACGATCGCCGCCTCATCCACGACATCTTCGTCGACCTGGAATCCCTCGGGGACGCGCAGCATGGGGACAAGGTGCAGGTGTCCATCGACAGCTTTGAGCACCGGGGTGGCGCACCCAGGGGCCACATCCTGAAGGTCATCGGTTCGGCCGACGATCCGTCCATCCAGACGGTGGCCCTGGCCATGAGCATCGGCGTGGACGTGGATTTCCCGCCGGCAGCCCTGGAGGAAGCCAATGCCTTCGCCGACGACATTCCCGCTTCGGAAATCCGTCGGCGCGAGGACTTCCGTGAACAAACGGTATTCACCATCGACCCGGTGGACGCCAAGGACTTCGATGATGCCCTGCACCTGCGCTCGTTGCCCGGTGGCAACTGGGAGCTGGGCATCCACATTGCCGATGTGGCCCACTACGTGCGCCCCGGGACCGATCTGGACCGCGCCGCGCAGGAACGCGGCACGAGTGTCTACCTCGTGGACCGGGTGATCCCCATGTTGCCCGAACATCTCTCGAACAGCATCTGCTCGCTCAACCCCGGTGTGGACCGTCTGAGCTTCTCATGCGTCGTGGAGCTGACACCTGCCGGCGAAACCGTGGACTTCCGCGTCGCGGAAGGGGTCATCTGCTCGGCGTTCCGCCTCAGTTACGAAGAAGCACAGGAAATCATCCTCGGCCTGCATACGGATCATCCTTTGACGGACACCCTGCAGACGCTGAACCGGATGGCCAAATCATTGCGCGACAAGCGGTTCGACCATGGGTCCATCGATTTTGACGTGCGTGAGGTACGCGTCGAACTGGATGAGAACGGCCGCCCGGTGCGCATTGTGCCCCGCGAGCGCCGGGATGCCCACCGGCTCATCGAGGAGTACATGCTCATGGCCAACCGGCTCGTGGCCAAACGCTATGGAGACGGAGACCACCGGTTCGTATTCCGTATCCATGATCCGCCGGATGCCGAACGCATTGCGCAGCTGGCCAGCTACGTGGGCGCCTTTGGCCACGAATTGCCCCATCAACAGGGGGTTGTTACCCCCAAAGCGCTGAACACACTCCTGCGTTCCGTGACCGGACGACCCGAGGCGCCCGTCATCGAGGAAGCGGCGCTGCGGTCGATGTCCCGGGCGCGGTACGACGTGGAGAACCACGGGCATTACGGCCTGGCCGCAGATTTCTATACCCACTTCACAAGCCCCATCCGTCGCTACCCCGATCTGCTCGTCCATCGGTTGGTCCGTGAGCATATGGACGGAGAACGACGGGTGGATCCGGAAGGGTTGGCTGCCCTGGCCAAGCATTGCTCCGAACGCGAGCAGGTGGCCACCGAGGCCGAACGGGAGTCCATCCAGCTCAAGAAGGTGGAATACGTGCAGGACCACGTCGGCGAGGAGCATCCCGGGGTCATCACCGGCGTCTCGCGCTTCGGGGTGTACATCGAGCTGACCGAACTGCTGGTGGAGGGCATGGTGCACGTCCGCAACATGGACGACTATTACGAGTACGACGAACGATCCTTCAGCCTGGTAGGACGGCGTTCGGGCCGACGCTACCGCCCCGGAGACCCGGTTCGCGTGCTCATTGCGGGAGCCGACCTGGAGAAGCGGGAAATTGACTTCGAGTTCGCCTGACAGGCCGCTTTGTCCGAACCGCTTTATGCAGACCGGTTTGCAGCCGAAACCCCACCTATGACCCCCTCTCCCGTCCCCGGTTTGCCAGGAGCGATCCGGACATATTTCCTGTTGGCCCGCAACCAGTTCCGGGTTTCAATGCGGCAGATGCAGAGCCAGCAGGGCTGGTTCATGCGCATCGTCCTGGCCGTGATGATGGCCTATTCGGCCTTCATCCTGTTGACCCTCGGATTCTTCTCGGCCCAGCTCTGGCCAGGCGCGGAGCCCGTCCTGATCGTGAACCGCTCCCTGCTGGCGGCTTTCATCAGCCTTTTCTTCATCCGCTTCCTGTTCCAGCGCACACCCCGGATGAAGATCGTGCCTTACCTGCACCTGCCGGTCTCCCGGCCGCGATTGGTGGCGTTCTTCCAGGCGGCCTCGCTCCTTTCGATCCACAATTTCTATCCCCTGCTCTTCTTCCTGCCGTTCTGGATGCGGTACGTGGTGCAGGAGGGGTCGCCCGCAGGCCATCTGATGTGGATCGGAGCGGTCCTGCTGCTGATCCTGGCCTCGCACTTTGCCAACCTGTTGCTGCGTGGCATCCTGCGCCAACGGGCCGGACTGTTCTACATCTGGATGTCGCTTTTCATCACCACGGCTTTCGTGGACGAGGCCGCTGGCCTGGGCATGCAGCAGCGCCTTTCTGAATTCCTTTTTTCCCGCATCCTGTCGGGTGATTTCCTGGGGTTGTTCCTGCTCCTTTGTTTCACGCTTTTTGTGGTCATCGCCTCCACGATCAGCTTGTCACGGTCCATCCGGGAGCCGGAAGGATCGGCCGAGGCCACTGCCGCATCGCGGGTGCGTTCTTTTGATGTGCCTGCCGAGTGGGGCCTGCTCGGACAACTTGTCCGCATCGAGCTGCTGCTCATGTGGCGCAACCGGCGCCCGAGGCACTACCTGTTCATTTCCCTGTTGTTTTCGACCCTCTACCTCGTGTTCATGCTCAGTGCGGGCGGGACCTTCGGAGGCAGCGCATTTGCCGCCTTCCTCGGGCTTTTTGCGTCCGGCGGTTTTGCGCTGAATTATGGGCAGCTTATGTTCGGGTGGGATTCGACACACTACACCGCCTTCGTATCCCGCAACGTTCCTTTCCATCGGCTGGTTCAGGCCAAGGCCATCGTCCTGCAGGCATCCTGTCTGTTCCTGTTCGTGGCTTCCCTGCCCCTGTTCGTCTGGCTGCGCCCGGATCTCGTACCTCTGCATTTCGCGTTCCTGTTCTACAATGCGGGCATCACGGTCATCCTCATCCTCGAGCTGGCAACCCGGAACCGGCAGCGCGTGGATATCGGGCGCAGCGGAGGCTTCTTCAACTACGAAGGGTTTTCTGCCCGTCACTGGCTGTGGTTCATCCCGACGGCTCTGCCTCCGGTGCTTTTCATGCAGGTCATGCACGAAACGCCCCGCCTGGGCCTTACCATCCTGGCCACCTCCGGATTGATCGGTCTCATGACGACCCGATGGTGGACGCGTTATTTTGCCGCCGGACTGACCGCGAGGAAACACATCATGCTGGAGGGTTTTGACAGCCGTGCGGGTTGAACTGAACAAGATCGTCAAGAAGTTCGGGGCCAAGAAGGCGCTCGATATTCCTGCCTGGCTGCTCGAAGACGGCGAGGTGGTCGGATTGCTGGGCAGCAACGGGGCCGGCAAGACCACCTTCCTGCGCATCATGCTGGACCTGCTGCGGCCCGATCAAGGGGAGGTCCGCATGGATGGGCGGGACGTCCAGCGGGACGCCGGTTGGCGGGCCCGCACGGGCTCCTTCCTGGACCGTTCCTTCCTCATCGACTACCTCACGATTCCCGAATACCTGGAATTCGTGGGATCCACCTTCAACCTGGACAAGGATGAAATCGGCCGACGGCTGGAGCCGTTCGAGGATTTCCTGCCCTTGTCACGCATAGACAGGAATCGGCTCATTCGGGACCTGTCGACAGGTAATGCCAAAAAGGTGGGCATCCTTGCTGCGCTCTTCGTCCATCCCGAATTCGTGGTCCTCGACGAGCCCTTTGCCAATCTCGACCCCCCATCGCAGATCCGTCTCAAGGATATCCTGCGCACGATGGCCGCAGATCCCGGCAGGAGCATGCTGATTTCCAGTCATGACCTGGGCCATGTGACGGACGTCTGCGGCAGGATCACCTTGCTTCAGTCGGGCCTCATCCAGCGGGATGTGGAAACCAACGAACGGACCCTGGAAGAGCTCAACACCTGGTTTGCCAGCGAAGGGGTCTCCTCGGCAACCTGAGTCGGCACGGGTTGGAGCGCGGACTGGAGCTCGGGATGGGGCGCAGGCGAAAGCTTTGGTGCTTTCCGATCAGGCCTTCGCGTTGACCGGATGCATCGGGCACGAACCGCATCGGGCTTCCGTGCGTGGGTCGTTGTGGATGCCATCAGTGGCCCAACTGGAGCGCGGGCACACATGGGACGCGGATTCCACATGATCGCCGCAGACCGGCGCGCTGGCGCCAGGGGAATCCAGGCTCTCCCGGACCAGGTCAGCCAGGCAGTCCATGAACAGCGGATGGCAGTTGAGGCCTGAGGCCACGTGGTAGTGGGGAATACCGGCGTGTTCGGCCACACCGCGCATGCGCACATCGAGCACGAACGCCGTGTCGAACTGCTCAGTTACGTGGTCCACCGGCACGACGAGGACGGCTCGGGTGCCGGAGCGCGCCATACGTCGGAGCCGGTCCTGCAGATCGTTGCTCACTTGGTCCCCCCAGGTACGGGTGCGCACGAAAGTCAGCGAGAATTGACGGTCTTGGCCGCGCATGGCCATGATACCGTCCACCGTGCGATGAACGAGGCAGCAGTAGGGATCCCGCTTTTCCGCATCTGAGGTGACTGGAATGCCATGAGCCGCAAACAACAGCTCCACGTCAGGGCGAATATGCTTCGGGAAGCGCTGCAGGGCCTGCTCAATGCGCTCATTGACCGATCGAAGGTACTTTTCCCGGGTGGCAAACTGTCCGATGGCAATCGTGGGACGGGTCGCAAGCTTGCCTGTGCGTATGAGCGCGTCCCAGGATGCCAAAGCACGACCGGTGGTTTCCGTTGCGTACTGTGGAAACATGGGCAGCAGGATCACATGTGTGATGCCATCCTGATCCATTTGCCGGACGGCCTCCAGGATGTCGGGCGTCCCGAACGGCGAGGCCAGGTAGGTGTGGAAGCGCACACCGGCCGGGAGATCCGCCAGGGCTTGCAGCCGGCCGTTCAGATCGCGGCATTGTTCGCGATTGAGCCGATTGATGGCCGAACCGCCCCCGATGGAGGAATACTCGGTGTTGAGTTGCCTCGAAAGGAACCGGGCCGAAAGCTGGGATTGCAGATGGCGCACCCAGAGCTTGATGCCGGAGCGGGCCCCGGGCGGGAGCATGAGGCGGTGATAGAGATACCCGACCACATCTTCCCGCTTCTCCGGCGCCCCGGGCACCAGGAGCACGACGCCCACGCGATCGCCCGGTCCTGGGCGGATCGGCTCCTGCGAGAAGAAACGCCCACTGAAGAGGCGTTCGTCGCTGGCATATGCCTTGGCCAGATCGCGGGGCGACATGAGTTGGGTACGGATGCTGGATGATGGGGGGAAGGGCCGATCACCAGGGAGCAGAACGACACTTCCGGGACCTTCCATCCAAAATGTACATCCGGGGTGGTCCGGCCTGTTTTCAGGTAGTGTGAAGGCATCCGCATTTCCGAGAAGCTTCACCTACTATCATCCCGCAATTCACGGGGAGGGGAGGGCACGTCAACGCCGAAAGCAGCTTCCTGGGACCATTCCTTCAGCCAATCCCGCGCCACGGAACGAACCTGTTCGGGCCACCAGGCCCCGGGGACCGACGTCCAGCCCAGCCGTTGACCGCGCGTGGGGTGATCCAAGGCCAGTGCGGCGGCATGCAGCGCAAGGTTTTTTCCATCCAGCTCCCGGGTGGCCCCGTATCGGATATCCCCCGTGAGCGGAAACCCTCTCGAGGCAAACTGGAGGCGCACCTGGTGTGGCCGACCGGTTTCGAGCCGGATGGCCACCAGGGTCGATGTGTCGAACCGCTGGACCACGTCATAGGCCAGGCGTGCCTCCTTGGCGCCCGGTTCAACGGCCGACACCACCCGGACTTCCCTCTCTTCCTTGCGCAGCCAATCGGTCCACGCGCCGGATGGGGCCGGCTGCCCCTCCACCCAGGCCAGGTACCGCTTTTCGACCGAACGGACGCGGAACTGCTCTGCCAATCGGGCCGCCGACTTCGACGTGCGGGCCAACACCATTAGGCCTGAAGCGGGGCGATCCAGCCGGTGTACCAGGCCCAGGAACACCGCACCGGGCTTGTTGAAGTATTCGCCCACCCAGGACTTGCCCGCCGTCAGAACGTCCAGATCCCCTGTTTCATCACCCTGGGACAGCATCCCGGGCGGCTTATCGATCACGAGCAGGTGATTGTCCACGTATCGGACGGGCAACGGGCGGGTCTCCATCAGGCCTCCAAGCCGCATTCGATGCGCTTCTTGCGGGTCAGGGATGCCACGATCAGCGCGTGACTGTGATCAATCAGATCCCGAAGCAGGGGCAGGGGCACTTCCCCGTCCAGGACAATGGTGTTCCACAACTGCTTGTTGAGATGGTAGCCGGCCGTGATGCTGGCGTATTCCTCCCGGAGTTGGATGGCGCGCTCTGGATCACACTTCAGGCTGATCCGCTGCGGCGTATCGTCGAGCGAGATGATGGCAAACATTTTGCCACCCGCCTTGAGTACCAGCGTGTGCTCATCAAAAGGGAATCCTTCCGTGACCGCCGGCTTTGCCATGCAGTATGTGTAGATTGCTTCAAGCATCTCCTTTCACCGTTCCATCCATACCCCAGTGACACGACAGGATGCCGCCCAGTTGGAATACCAGGGCGAAATATACCGAAAGCTGCTTCACCTCCTCGCCATGGCTCATCCGGTGGGATACCTCCTCGTTCCTGCCCCCTGGAATCTTGCCATCATGGTTGTTCTGAGCGCTTCTGCCCTGGGTCTGGACTTGCTCCGCTCCCGCCATCCGGCCACCCATCGGTTCTTCGAACGGTTTTTGGGATTCATGATGCGGCGCAGTGAACGGGAAGTGCTGGGCACCAGGCCCGTCTTCAACGGCGCCACCTGGGTCACGGTCTCCTTCACCTTGCTGGCTGCGCTCTTCCCCACCTCCGTCGCCATTGTCTCCTTTGCCCTTTTCATGTTCGGCGATGCCGCGGCAGCCCTCATCGGGCGTCAATTCGGGCGAACCCCGGGACTGCGCAAGGGTGCCACCCTGGAAGGATCCGTGGCTTTCTTCTTTGCAGGGTGTGGCGTGGCATGGCTGCTGATCTCGGGCATCCTGCCCTGGCCGCTCCTCCCCGTTCCCATGGCGGCCGCCGCCGGAGCCACTGTGGTGGCCACGCTGCTCGAGGCCGCCCCCTTGCCTTTGAACGACAATCTGGTGGCTCCCCTGGGAGCCGCCCTCACCATGGCAGGTATAATGGGACTGCTTGCCTAACCCCAACGGCCACCCGAGGCCCCCATGGCCAAACTCACCGCCAGCGCCATCAAGCGCATCGCCGGACTGGAACCCTTCCCCCAGCCCCCCTTCCATCGGTCCCGCCACCCCATCGTGCTCATGCACGGTTTTGGATTGCTGGCTTTCCTGGCCCGTGGAGGGCATCTGCACGAGGAGGCCATGCACCTGAGGCTGCACGGCCTGGCCGCTTTCGCGCCCAACATCACCCCCTACCACATCATCCCGCAGCGGGCGGCCATGTGGAAGGAGCGCATCGAGGTGATCCTGGCGCAGACCGGCGCCGAGAAAGTGAACCTCATTGCCCACTCCATGGGCGGTCTCGATGCCCGGTACCTGATTTCCCGCATGGACATGGCGCCGCGCGTGGCCAGCCTGACCACCATTTCAACGCCACACCGGGGTTCCTCCCTTGCCCTGATGGCCCTCAAGCAGCCGGAACGTATCCGGGAGCTGGTCCGAAGTGCCGCCAACTGGGTGGGAGAGAACGTGATGGAGGTCGAGGCCGACTTCTCCGCCGCCATTGAAAGCCTGACGCCGGATGCGGTCCGGGACACCTTCAATACCAACGTGCCCGATGTCGAAGGGGTCTGGTATGCCTCCTGGGCCGGGAGCGCCGGCAAGGGGGCGCTCAATTCCATCAACCCGGTCTTCCGCCCTTTCAACTCCTGGCTTTACTCCCGCGAAGGTGTCAATGACGGTATCGTGTCCGTGGCGTCCTCCCAATGGGGGGATTTCCAGGGCGAGATCGAAGCCGATCACCTCCAGCAGATCGGCATCGAGGTGCTGGCCGGCTCCTCCTTCTCCTCCAAGGCCTTCGTGCTCGCCCTGGCCGAGGATCTCGCTCAGCGTGGATTCTGAGCCCTAATGGATCATCAGGTCCCCGTAGGAGACCAGTTCGCCGAGCCGATCGAAGATGAAGATGCGCACCAGGCCCGTGCGGTTGAGCAGGGCCGGGCTGAAGCGGAAGACGTAGGCGCCCGGATCGCCTGCATCGAGGATATCATCGAGCGTCCGCAGGTTGCCCGAGGCGTCCCGCGCGCGCAGGGCCAGTCCCCCCTGGATGGAATTGAATTCCAGGATCGTCACCGGTATGGTCACGAAATCGATGGATACCGGATTGGGATAGGCCGGATCGAAGCGGACCTTTCCACCATAGACCGGCGCCACCCGCCAGTCGTCCTTGTCCTCCTCAATGATGCGGCCGGCGGTATCCGTTTTTACGAATCCTGCAGGGGTGACGCTTGCATCGGCCACGAAATCGTCCTGCTGTTGCTGTGAATCGCAGCCGGCAAGGAGGCCCGCAACCAGCCAGACGGCGGACAGGAGGAGGATTCGGGATGAACGCATGGCGCGGGATCGGGTCAGGATGTGAACGTTCGGCTCCCGGCAGCGTACCTTCGCCCCTGCTCAGCGTTCCCACCGGACGGACCCGAACTCCACCATCTGCCATGTCCCTGATCGAAGCTTCCCGACTGCGGGTGACCCTCGGTGGCTCCCTGATCCTGGACGACATTTCGTTTACGGTCCAGCCGGGGACATGGAGGGGGCTGCTCGGGCCCAATGGCAGCGGCAAGACCACGCTGCTGCGCTGCGTGGCCGGGCTGCTCGAGCACACCGGATCCCTGTTGATGGAAGGACGGCCGGTGGCCAGCTGGACGCGGCGCGCGCTCGCGCGACGCCTGGCGTTCGTGCGACAGTCCAACGCCATTGCCTTCGATTTCCGTGTGCTCGATCTCGTCCTGCTCGGGCGCGCGCCGCATAAATCGCTGTTGTCCGTCTATGACCATGAGGACGAGCACCATGCGCTCGATGCCCTCCGGCGCGTGGACCTCGACGGCCTGGCCGAACGCTCTTTCCACTCCCTGAGCGGGGGCGAACAGCAAAGGGTATTCCTGGCCCAGGCGCTGGTCCAGGAAGCGGACATCCTGATCCTGGACGAACCGACCACCTACCTGGATGTGCACCACCAGTACGAATTCCTTGGACACGTCCGGACCCTGGTCGACGCCGGCAAAACCGTGATCGGGGCCTTCCATGACCTGGAACTGGCCGCCCGCTATTCTGACCGCCTCCTGGTACTCGACCGTGGACGCATGGCGGCCGAAGGTACGCCGGGTGAGGTCCTGACGAAGGACCTTCTGGCCGGGGTCTTCCGCATGGACGCAGAGGTCGGTACCGCCCCTGATGGGCACCTGCGGATCGCTTTTGCCGCTCCCCTTCCCTGAGTTGTCCGGGTGGATGTGGAGAATCCGTGCGGTCCGAACCACCCGGGTTGAGGGGGCGTATCCGACTCGATCCACCCAGCTCCACCCAGCCCAGCCAAGCCCCATGAAAATCTATACCCGAACCGGCGATGATGGCCTGACCGGCCTTTTCGGCGGCCCGCGCGTATCCAAGGACGACCTGCGCATCGAGGCCTACGGCACGACGGACGAGTTGAATTCCGTGCTCGGCGTCGCGCGGGCCGCCCTGTCGATCCATCGCCCCGGCGCCTTCGACGAGCCGGAACGCACAGGGGAAGCAGCCACCCAGCGGCCCGGAGCGTGGGCAGCCGACCTCGACGCCTGGCTCGAACGAATCCAGCACGAACTGTTCAACCTGGGTGCCGACCTGGCCACGCCGCTCGATGCCAAAGCCAAGGTCAAGCGCATGGAACAGCCCCGGATCGACGCCATGGAACGGGATATTGACCGGTTCGAGACCGATCTGGCGCCGCTCACCGCATTCATCCTCCCCGGTGGCTCGGAGCTGGCGGCCCACCTTCATGTGGCACGGACCGTGTGCCGTCGCGCAGAGCGCCGGGTAGTGGGCCTCTCGCGGCGCGACGACATCAACCCCGTCTGCGCCGTATACCTGAACCGCCTGTCCGATGCCCTTTTCGTGGTCGCCCGTCTGGCCAACCACCGGCTCGGCATCAGTGACCACACCTGGTCCCAGGGCTGATCGGGCATCCGCCTTGGAGCCTCAGGAGGTTTCCAACGGTTGAAGAACAGCCGGCTTTCGGTCGATAATTCAGACAGATTGCCCGCACCATGACGTTTGATTGAACAGGATTGCGTACCATCCGGCACATTTTCCCGGTGCCGGTGGTATATTGCAATGCCCCTGGTCACGCGTGAGGTTCTCCCGGTCGCCCTTCATCCTTGTTGAAGCCCGTCCTGATCCATGCGAGATCGTCCTCTTTTGCTGGTTGCCCTCCTCATCGCCGCGGCGACGTTCGTGATCCTGCGCCCCGCGCCGGACGCGGAAGATGAGACTACTGCCCCCGAGACCCCCGTGCGGTCGGCATCCTTGATGACCGACGAGTACGGCATGCCGGTCAGCGAGCTGTCAGTGGAGGAATCCACGGTTCGCCGCAACGAAACCTTCTCCGACCTGCTCACCCCCTACGGTGTGGCCTACGATCGCATCGTCACGCTGGCCCGCAGCAACCGGGACGTGTTCGATGTACGTCGCCTCAAGTCCGGCCAGCCGTATCGTGTGTATTCCGACTCGGCAGGTGTGGGCCGATTCATGGTCTATGAACGGGACCTGACATCCTACGTGGTGTTCGACCTGGGACCTGAGCCCTCCGTTCGCGTCGAGGAGCGGGTAGTCGAGGTCCGGACCCGGACGGTGGAAGGCAGTATCTCCCAATCGCTTTACATGACCCTCGTGGACCAGGGGATCGACCCGCATCTGGCCAATGAAATGGCCAACGTATTTGCCTGGCAGATCGATTTCTCCCGGCTGCAGGTCGGGGACACGTTCCGCATCCTGTTCGAAGAGCGGTACGTCGGAGACAAGTATATCGGCGTCGGCAACGTGCTGGCCGCCCGGTTCGGTCACCGCAGCGAAGACTACACGGCCTTCCATTTTGCCAATGGGGATGTGGACGAACACTACGACCAGAACGGCAACAGCCTGCGCAAGGCGTTCCTGATTGCGCCGGTGGAGTACAAACGGATCTCTTCCGGATTCAGCGCAAACCGGTTCCATCCGGTGCAGAAACGCTACAAGGCCCATCTGGGTACCGACTATGCGGCCGACACGGGAACGCCCATCATGGCCACCGGGGACGGCGTCGTGACGGAGGCCCGCTACGGACAGTACAACGGCAACTACGTCAAAATCCGGCACAACGGGACCTACACGACGCAGTACCTGCACATGTCCAGGATCAAGTCCGGTATCCGCCCCGGTGTGGCCATCCGCCAGGGCGACATCATCGGATTCGTGGGTTCGACCGGACTGGCCACCGGACCCCACGTGTGCTACCGGTTCTGGAAGAACGGGGAGCAGGTGGATCACCGCAAGGAGAAGATCCCCTCTTCGGGACCCATCCCGCCCCAGTATCTGGCCGAATTCAACGGGCAGCGGGACCAATACATGCTGTCCTTGGCACAACCCCTCCGTCCTGGCGTGGACATGAGCTACGCCCGGCTGTTGGACACGCCGGAGGCCATTACTTCCCCCTGACCGTCCCCATCGCGTCTTCGGGCCGTGGTATCCTGGATGGCCTGGAGCAGGGATGCCGGCGTGAAGGGCTTGGTGATGATGTCCGCCATTCCTGACTCCTGGCAACGGCGTCGGGTGGACAAGGTGGCATCAGCCGTCAACGCAAGCACCGGAATGTGTCCGTGGCGCTCACGGATGCGCTGTGCGGTTTCGAATCCGTCCATGCCGTCCATGTGGCAATCCATGAGCACCACATCGACGGGATGGTCCTTCAGTACCTCCAGCGCCGCCTCCCCACTTTCAGCAGATAGGAATGTCAGACCGGAATCCTCGAGGAGATAGCGGGCCACCTCGATATTGATGGGATTGTCGTCCACGCAGAGCAACGTCAGCCCCCTGCCCAGCTCGATGTGGTGTTCCTGCGGTTCGCCCCCGCCACTGCTCGCTTCCGTCATCGCAGCCACCGAGGATTCCGACACCTGTGACGGGAGGACAGCCTCTTCCTCAAACGGGAGGGACACCGTGAAGGTGGATCCCTTTCCCACAGTGCTCTCGACCATGATGGACCCCTGCATCATGTGGACCAGGCTCCGCGTGATGGACAGGCCGAGTCCGGTTCCACCGTATCGGCGCCGGATGGAGTCATCGCCCTGCCGGAACGAATCGAAGAGTCTGTCCAGCTGTTCTGCCGGTATTCCGATCCCCGAATCCTGCACAGCGAATGTCACCCTTCGGGCCGGGCCGTATGAAATGTCCAATCGGACCGATCCGCGCTCAGTGAACTTGATGGCATTCGAGGTCAGGTTGGTCAGGACCTGGATGAGGCGCCCCTCGTCCCCCCTCAGACGTTCCGGTACATCTTCCGCGCAGCGCACCTGGAAGGTGATGGGCTTGTCAGTCAGTTGTGCCGCGGCCAGACCCCGAATGCGATCGACGACGGACGCCATGGTGAAAACGCGGGATTCGAGACGGACCTTTCCCGCCTCGATGGCCTCGATGGCCTCGAAATCCAGGATATCGTTGATCAGGGTCAGTGCCGTATCGGCGCTGGTTTTAAGCACGTCCACCATGGTGCGCTGATTCCCGGGAAGCGGTTGGGCCGCAAGCACGTTGGCCATGCCGATGACCCCATTCATGGGTGTGCGCAGCTCGTGGCTCATGTTGGAGAGGAAGCGGCTTTTGGCCTGGCTGGCACTTTCCGCCTTCAGCATGGCTTCGCGCAAGCTTTCCGCCAGCGCCCGCTTTTCGCTCAAGGCGCCCATGATGTGGCTGATCAGAATGAGCGCTGTGATGTACGCTCCCAGGAATACCATCACGATCATGCTGATGGACAGGCGGCGGATCCGCTCGTATTGCCTCGTTGCCCCGGATTCCATCTGCCGGGTATCACGAAGGAATGCCGGTACCGTTTCCGACAGCAACTCGAACGAGAGCGGGTCGGTGGTGGACATGAGCTCCATCGTGGCTTCTGCCTGGTGATCTTCCAGGTTGTCCAACACCCGGGCCCAACTTGACAGGAGGGCATCAACGCGATCAACCAACAGGTCTCCGGGCTCCAATTGAGCCTCCCGGACCTGTTTCCCGACGTCATTTCCGAGGCTGTCGATGCGACGCATGCGCCGAGAAAAATCCCGCACGAACTCATCCACGGCATAAGTCCGCCGCGAACCCAACATGTCGTCGGAGGCAAGCGTGAAATACCGGTTGGCGTCTGTGAGTTCGCGTTCCAATGCCGTTGTGGAGGCATGGAGCCGGGACGCCAGGACCATCCGCTTCAGACGGGAATCCTGCAACTGGAACGCTGTGAATACCACGATCATGGTGACCACCATCAGGGCCATCAGTCCCCCGAGGGCGTGCATGATCGAGGTTGAAGGATCCGGATGCGTCTTCACAAGCGGTACCCCTCATCCTTCGGCAGCTTTCCGTCCACACGCAGTACCCGTACCCGCTCCTCTCCAATGCAGGCAGCATCCACGACCGTCATGGCGTGCTTCAGGTTGGCCACTATCCGAACGGCCACCGAGCAATCACTGTAGGGTCTTGGAAGGGACAGGGTCTGGGCCCGATACGCCACGGCAATCCAGTGTTGCCTGAACGCCTGCTCGGACATCTGATAGACACGATCCAACAGGGGTGCGCGCTCTGGAGCGGAGGGCCCGGGAAGTATCAGGCTGATGGTCTCGCCGGGGCGCCAATATTGCGTCTCCATTCGCATGATGCGACGCAGTTCCATGAAGGACACGTCTTTCCGGTCCAGGTCCGGATGCACGATCACGGCTAGGCGGGGTTGCGCCAGTGCCGATCCGGTGCCCAGGAGGGCGATCAATATCAGCACCGATTTGAGCAATGAGGATGCCATGATCAGAATGCCGCGCTGATTTGAACGTATACATGGCGCTTTTCAAAACTGAGGCCCTCTCCGTACATCCTGAATTCGGTTGTGGCCGCCACCCGTGGAGCCACATTGATGCGCAGGCCTCCGGTGAGCCCTCCCCACCGCTCACAATCGTCCGATGCAAACATCGGATCTTCCAGATTTTTCAGAACGGTGCCATACCGTCCGTATACAACGGCCCGCTCCATCCGGCCCCAGAGTTGGTGCTCAGCCTGGACGTAATACCCCCAGCTACCCGCGTACCACTGCTTGCCGTAATGGGAGACGGAAAGCAGTTCTGCCATGAGCGCCCATCGAAACCGATCCACCTGGACGAACCCGCTCAGGATGGATTCATATTCAACCACACTGTCCGTGCCCTCGTCATGCTGCATGTGGTCAAAGTGCTCCACATAGGCCACGCCGCCGAAGGCCAGGCCAAGTACCGATGCGGGCTCAATCGTCAAACCGGCATAGGCGGACGGATTCTTGCTGTGCTCCGCTGCGGATTCCTCTTCATTGGGTTCATGGCCATGGTCTTCACTGACCCCGAAACCTGCCATGTAGGAAAGTGCACCCGTCTCCCGTGCCAGGGTACCGCTCACCTCTGCAACGATCGAATGGATCGGCACCATCTGGTTGCCGTACGTCACAACCTGGGGACGATTGATCGACGTTTGCAGATACTGCCCGTGATGGTACCTGGAATTCCATCGGGAGACGGGTGTATGGATACGACCCAGAACCAGCCGGAACGGATCGCTGAAGGAAAACTGGAAGAAGGCCCGTTCCAGACTGGCCTGTCCGGAGCCCTTCTGATCCGGGGACAAGGACACTTCGGCGAAATATGTGGCCCGTCTGGACAACTTGGTCGTCAGGTGACCGACCAAATGGCCGTTATACAGCTCGGCGTTCCGGTCTGCATCGTTGAATTCCGCCTGGAAGTCGGAAAACAAGCCGAATTGTGTTTTCGCTTCCAGGTCCTCGATGAGGCCGGTTAGATCCTGGGAAAGGGCCATGTGTGGCACGGCGAACCATGCCACGATCAAAAAGAGTCGGGTCATCGGAAGGGGCAGTTGATACCGATTACCCGAGAAAATTCCTGCGCCGTCGCGCATGGACGATCCGCTTTTCGACGAACGCGTCCCTTTTTTCGACGAATCCCGGAATTCCTTCGACGAATCCCGTTGCGGTTCACCCTACTTCTT
>JAQCDI010000311.1 GCA_027620595.1 Bacteroidota bacterium
TACGGGTTGATGGCGTTCTGGGCGATGATGGTTACTTCGCCTTTCTTTGCATCGAAGGCGTACACATTTGAGGCTTGGGACACATCCTGGTTGCCCCCCGTGGTACGCACCAACTGGTGCCCGAACGCGCGGGAGGTACCCGGAACGTTGGTTTTCAGTACGTTGCTGAAGCCTTCTGCCAGTTTTGGGTCCGCGACCTCGATCAGTTGGGGCTCCCCGTCATCCAGACGAACCCGATGGGAGGGTCCGCCGCCTGGCCGGTCGTCGGTCATGACGATGACGTCGGTGGATTCCCAGTAGGCGAACCGCCCGAACTCCGTGAGTTGCACGGGGATACCGGCAGGGACATCCATGACGTAAAGTCCCGCATTGGATGCCGCATTATAGGCCAGTCTGGACCCGTCAGGGGAGAACCCCATTTCCCGATCCCCGGCGTTCTCACTTCCCTTGATGAAGGATAATTCGCCGGTGGACATCGTCCGAAGGAACAGGCCCTTCTGTCCTCCGTGGTTTATGGCCTGGACGGCCAGGTACTGCCCGGTCGGGGAAAACGCGGGAAAACGCACGAAGAAAAGGGACTCCAGCGTAAGGTCCACCAGGGTCAGCTGGGAGGCGTCCGGCTTTGGACGCAGGACCGTCATGATGCCGGCCGTAAGCAGCACGCCCATCAGCAGTGCGCCCACGATCCAGGCCCAGGGTTTCTTTTGGGTTGGCGCAGGAACGGCTGGTATCGCAGCCATTGAAGCGCGGGATACGGGGTTCGCCCCCGAACCTGTCTTGGTGTCGACCTTGCGGAGGTCCACGATCAGATCTTTGGCGCTCTGATAGCGATCGTCTGCGCTTTTTGATAAGCACTTGTTGACGATCCACTCCAGCTGCATCGGCACGCCGGTCCGTACCGCGGTCAAGGGCTCGGGCGCTTCGTTGAGGATCGAGTAGACGACGGCCTGTTCGTAGTCCCCGCCGAAGGGATTCTTACCGCTGACCATCTCGTATAGCACCACACCAAGGGCCCAGAGGTCGCTGCGGTGGTCCACATCCTCGCCGCGCGCCTGCTCGGGGCTCATGTAGGCCACCGTCCCAAGCGTGCTGCCCATGCGAGTCAGCATGGTCGAGTGGCTGGTCTTGGCGAGCCCGAAGTCGAGTACCTTGGCCTGCCCCTTGGCCGTGAGCATCACGTTGGCGCTCTTGATGTCCCGGTGCACGATGTGCTTCTCGTGCGCGGTTTCCAGCGCCTGGGCAATCTGGATGGCCAGCGCCACAGCCTTTTCGAGTTTGAGCGGGCGATCCTTGAGCTCCTCGTCCAGCGGCCGGCCATCGATGAACTCCATGGCGATGAACGGGCTGGGGGCGGTGCCGTGAGGGGCGTCGCTGGGCACAGCCTCGTCGATCTCGTAGACCTGGGCAATGTGCGGGTGGTTCAGCGCTGCGGCCGCTTTGGCTTCCCGGTAGAACCGCTCCCGGTCGTCCTTGCTGGCCAGGGCCGCGCTCGGCAGCACCTTGATGGCTACTGTGCGGTCGAGTTTGGTGTCCTCGGCTTTGTATACGATGCCCATGCCGCCGCGGCCGAGTTCTTCGACGATGCGATAGTGGGAGAGGGTGGTGCCGATCATGATCTGGATGCTGCGCTACGGGTGAATTCGCGGAAAGACGCATGATCGGGTTTTTGTTGGCGCATTGCCAATGGCTCCGGCATTTTAGCGGCTTGAATCCTGCGGATGAAATTGCTATCTCGGAAGGGCATTTCTAATCCAACTGGAGGACAGCACCCTGAGCACGCACGCATTCGACGGAAAAGTGGTCCTGGTGGCCGCATCGTCCAAGGGACTTGGATTTGGCATCGCCGAATCCGTAGCGCGGCAAGGCGGCCGCGTGGCACTGGCTTCCCGAACCGCCGACGAGGTGGAAGCGGCCGCCCGCAAACTCGCCTCCGAACACGGCACCGAGGCGAGGGCCTACACGATGGACGCCACCGATCCTGCCAGCATCGCAGGCTGGATCGCGGCGGCCCACCGGGATTTCGGCCGCATCGACGGGCTCGTGGTCAACGCCGGTGGGCCGCCGACCGGCAAGTTCGACAAGTTTGCCGACGCCGACTGGGAGAGCGCTTTCAACCTGACGCTGATGAGCGCCGTGCGCATGATCCGGGGCGTCCTGCCCATCCTGCGCGCACAGGGGAGCGGGTCCATCCTGACGGTGACGTCTTCATCCATCAAAGAGCCCATCGACATCCTGTTGCTCTCCAACGTCTTCCGTTCGGGGGTCGTGAGCCTCGTCAAGAGCCTGTCTACGGACCTGGCCGGTGAGGGCATCCGAATCAACAACATCGTCCCCGGGCAGATCGACACGGACCGGGTCCGGTCCAACGACGAATTCAAAGCGGGGCAGATGGGCCTTCCGACCGAAGAGTGGCGGAACAAGCGTCAGGCCATGATTCCCATGGGGCGCTACGGCACCATCCAGGAATTCGGGGATGCCGGAGCTTTCCTGCTTTCCGACGCGGCCCGCTACATCACCGGGGCCACGCTCATGGTCGATGGCGGACGCAGCTCGACGGTGTGGTAGCATGAAACGAGCCGCTTATGCCCTGATCCTGGCCATGATGCTGTCCGGCTGCTCGGTGCAGCAGGACCTGACCGTGGCCAACTCCACCGACATCTCCACGCTCGATCCTTTCGGCATGTTCAGCCGCGTCGAAGTGGCCTTCGGGGACCACATCTTCCAGACGCTGACCTTCTTCAACCGGGACATGGAAATCGAGCCCCTGCTGGCCGAATCCTGGGAGCGACTTGAAGGGGACACCACCTGGGCCATCCACCTGCGCTCCGGGGTCACATTCCACAACGGCGCCCCCTTCGACGCCGAGGCGGCCAAGTGGTCCATCGAGCAGTACTATGTGCGCAACGCCAGCGGGCAGATGATCGGTGGCGCCGCGGTGGCCGTTCCG
>JAQCDI010000312.1 GCA_027620595.1 Bacteroidota bacterium
TAACGCGCCAGCGTGGCCACCTGCTCGACGGTGAGCGCCGTACCGGAAGACGCCACAACATGCTTGACCCCAGCCTGGTACAGGGAGATTACATCCGTATACCCTTCCACCAGGATAGCCTCCTCCTTACTGCGGATGGCATTCTTGGCGTGGTACAACCCGTACAGCACCCGGCTCTTGGAATAGACCAACGTCTCCGGGGAATTGATGTACTTCGGCTCGTCGTCCTCCCGGATGATCCGCCCGCCGAATCCCAGTACCTTGCCCACATGGGAGAAGATGGGAAAGATGAGGCGGTGCCGATAGCGGTCATAATGGCCCGAACCGTCCTTGCGCGGAATGACCAGTCCGGCTTTTTCGAGCACCTCGGCATCGATTGGTGCCGCTGCTGCTTCGGTCAACAACCGATCCCATGCGTCGGGCGCATAGCCCAGACCGAAGGTCTTGACCGATTCGGGCGAAATGCCCCTTTTCTTGAGGATGTTGCGGGCTTCCTGGGCCCCTTCGGTGGCCAGGGCATTATGGAAGAACCTTGCCGCAAAACGCAGGACGTGATAGATCGTCTCGTTCTCGGACGCACCGTCGCCGGGCGCCTCCTCTTCGGGCAACACCACTCCCACCCGTTCGGCCAGCAGCCGTACGCTCTCGGGAAAGGAAAGCCCCTCGAGGCGCGAGACGAAACTGAATACATCCCCTCCTTCCCCGCACCCGAAGCATTTGTAGATGCCCATTCCCGGGTTGACATTGAACGAGGGTGTCTTCTCGGTATGGAAGGGGCACAGCCCGATGAAGTTGCTGCCCCGCTTCTTGAGCCGAACATAGTCCCCCACGACATCCACGATATCGCTGAGGCCTCGGACCTCTTCGATGGCGGTATCGGGGATGATGCTCATGGGTGCGGGCGAACCGTGGATCGGGCAATTCAGGCAGGATGCGGGCGGAACGGAGTTTACACCTGAAACACGGCCCGGTTCATACCGTAGCGCCTGTAATCACACATCCCGGGAGGGTAGGCATGCAGATCAGAGGAATCATCGTCCATGAGGACATCGAAGGGGGATTCTGGGGCATCCAGGCAGGCGACGGCAAACGCTATCTGCCCGTGAACCCCATCCCCGAAACCCTGCGCAAACAGGGACAGGCCGTGCTGGCGCTCCTCAAGCCCGTCCAGATGCTGGGCGCGTTCCAGTGGGGCGAACCGGTACAGATCGAATCCATCGAAGCCGCCCGCTGACCCACACCCTTTGCAGGCCACTGCCATGCTCGTTACCGGACTGGTTACCGTTTCTGCTTTCCTTCTGCTCGGCTTGGGCGCCACGCGCCCTGCGCGTGGCGCCCTCCTCATGACCGGCGGCATGCTGCTGATCTTGATCTCGGCCTCGCTCCACGTGATCCACTTTCCCGGGTTCTGGCCCTTCGTAGGGCAGGTGTCGGCCGAAATCGGCATTGGATCCCTGCTGCTGGCAGGCCTGCTTCGACGCCATCAGCGCGACGCCAAACCCTGGTTCAGCCTGGGCGCCACCGCCCTCCTCATCACTGTACTCGTATTCGGCGGACAACGCATCCTGACGGCGACCGTGTCCGGCCCTGCAACATCGCCCACGCAGAGCTGGTTGGTGGAGCTGGGTGAGGACGACCAGATCGACGAGGTCCGGGGCGTCCTTGAAGCGCATGGCGCACAATGGGAACAGGCCTTTCCAACGGTTTCCCTCGCCGAAGATGCCGATCTGGCGCAGACCTGGCTGCTGCGCGTCCCGGCTTCCCGCGCAGAGGCCCTGGCCGAAGCCCTTCGAGCCGATTCGGAGAATGTGGACGTGGTCGAACTGAACTTCGAGGTGCATCTCGATGAACTGGTCGTAGCCGGTTCGCCCGAATCCTCTTCGACCGACCTGCTGGAAAACGACCCGTTGGCGGCGCAGCAATGGGCCCTGGATGCCATCAATGGCCATGCGGTCCACCGGATGGTGGCCGACATGCAGCCGGTCCGCAAAGCGCGGGTGGCCATCCTGGATACCGGCGTGGACGCGCGGCATGAGGACGTGAACACCATATTTGCCACGAGTCCGGCCACGGTGGACCTGCACGGACACGGCAGCCACTGTGCCGGAATTGCAGGTGCAGCAACCAACAACGGCCTGGGCATTGCTTCCCTGAACTGGGAAGGCCGATTCATCGACATCGCCGGCTACCAAGCGCTCAACGATCAGGGGTTCGGCTCCATTGAAATGATTGCCCAGGCCATCGTGGACGCCACGAAGGATGGTGTGGACGTGATTTCCATGAGTCTTGGCGCCAAAGCCGAAACGCCCAATGTCATCAAGGATGCCATCGGGTTTGCCCGGCGCGAGGGAATCATCGTGGTAGCCTCGGCCGGCAATGCCAACGAGGACGCCGCCGATCACATGCCATCGAACGTCGAAGGAGTCATCGTCGTATCCGCCGTGGACGCGAACCTGAAGAAGGCCAAGTTCTCCAATACGAATACCTCGTTGTCCCGCCCCATCGCCGCTCCGGGCGTGGACATCCTGTCCCTCAAAACGGGCGGTGGGTATGTCACCATGAGCGGCACATCCATGTCGACGCCGGTAGTTTCGGGCATTATCGGCATGATGCGCGCGATCGATCCGACCATGGATGAGGAAACCGTGTGGTCCATCCTGGCGTCCACGGCACGAACCATCCCTGACAGCCGACGCATCGGCAATCTGGTCGATGCCCAGGCAGCACTTGAACAGGTGCTTGCACGGCGTTGATTCCCATGGGGATGGGCTGATTTGCCATGACACCCCCTTCTGCCCCTTCCTTGGTGATCCGCGCGGCCACGTCGGCCGATGCGGCCGACGTGGCCGCGATCTACAATGAGACGATTGCCGCGCGGGACGCCACCATGGTGCTACAGCCGGTAAGCTCCGGCTATGTCGAAGAGTGGCTGCAGCG
>JAQCDI010000313.1 GCA_027620595.1 Bacteroidota bacterium
CTGCGTGGTCGCAAGGGCAATGTGTTCGAGGGCGGCGTGCGGGTGCCCATGATTGCCCGTTGGCCCGGTCACATCGAGCCCGGCACCACCACCGACCATATTTCCGCCTTCTGGGACGTCATGCCCACCATCGCCGACATCACAGGCGTTGAAGCGCCGGGCGGAATTGACGGGCGATCCTTCCTGCCTGCGCTCACCGGCACCTCCCAGCCGGAAGCCGCCCCCTTGTATTGGGAATACCATGCGTTCGGCGGCATGCAGGCCGTACGCATGGGCCCGTGGAAAGGGGTTCGCCTGAACATCCGACGCCAGACCGACGCACCGGTCGAGCTCTACAACCTGGAGACCGAACTGTACGAGACCACCGATGTGGCCACCGACCATCCGGACATCGTGGCGCAGATCCGCGCCGTCATGGACAGCCGCAGCCCGTCGGATATCGAGGGATGGAATTTCATCCTCGAGGAAGGCGTGAGCCGGGGCGAAGGCATCCTGCCGCGAACCGGGGGATGAGTCCTACCGAGGCGGCTCTACAGGTTGTGCCCAAGCCATCTCGACCTCGCCTTCGACGACAGGATTGGCCATCGGCTTATCCGACGTGACCCTGGCACGGACGTATAACTCGTTGCCACTCATGGCATAGGCCGCTTCCGTGCCGGTGGTGCGTTGGAGCAGGCGCCCCACATCGTCGCTGTATCGATAGCTGAGCAGGTCCCCGGTCTCAGGATGAAGTACAGGGACAGGCGCAGGGTCGTGCTCTTTGTCGGTCCCGAAGAACTCGATGGTATAGGTCACGCCCTCTTCCGGCTCGACGGCCACATGGTAGCGGCCATCCTCCACCCGCACTTCCGCCAGCGTCACGCCGGAAGAGGCGTAGAACTGACCGGCATCCATCGCACCGAGCAACGCGTCCGGCGTCAGCTCCCGGGCGCGCACCATGACCCATCCACGGCCCACATTGGCCCGGTTCGGCGCCGTTTCCTGGTAGTTGTGCGCATCGTCCGTACCGATCCCGAACATCAGCGGACGACCGTCCCGGAGGCGAATGGTGTTGACCACATCCCACATCTTCTCGGTGCCATGCCTGAGCGAATCCCCGGCGATATTTACCGCAGGGTGACCATTGTAGACCTCGAAGAAGCGCTCCCCGTCCACCTGGGCCAGTTCATCGGCCCGGATGGCCCAGACAAAGTTCGGATGGTTAATATGTGGCATTACGGCACGCTGCAAACGCTCCCCCTGTTCGAGGATCGCGTTGACGTTGTTCTGCATGACCTCGACCACACTGCCGCCGTGCTGCGGCTCGACATACTCGATGAGGTTGGTGGCATTGATGTGGATCGGTTTGCCTTCAAACCCGTCACTCACCTCCTCCCCGAGCATCATCAGGAATGAATCCGGCGCCTGGAAGCGCGAGGAATACTCGGCATACGTTTTCAGACGGACGCGGATGGTGTCTGCTCCGTCTTCCCATTCCACCCACCCTTCCGGGCTTTCCTGTAAGTAGCGTTCAAACGTGGCGAACCGTACATGCGAGCGCGGAATCGCAAGCCAGCGCTCCCCGTCGGCAATCGTGTTGTGGTCCGAAATGGTCAGGAAGTGGTAGCCGTTGTCCACATACCATTGTGTGATGGCCTCGGGAAAGTCGTCCCCGTCGCTCCAGAAAGAGTGCGTATGCAGGTTTCCGCGGTACCAGGTGGCCTCCGGAGGACCGCAAGAGGAAAGCAGGCCCAGGGCAAGGACAAACAAGAAGAGACGATTCATGATCGAAGCAGGTCGAGCGTGGCGTGGGGTCCCAGATTGAACAATATATCCAGCGTGCTCAAACCCGGTATGAACCCAGGATAATTCTGTCGATATGGAGCGGGAGCGGTGCCAAGGGGTGCTGGAGATGCACCCTGCAGGTCGGGAGTAATCATTCCCGGTGGCACGACGACCTCCCGACGGCCCAGCCACCGCAGCATGAGCTCCAGCGTGGCCGTCGTCAGCTGCCCCAGCGTGGCGGGCCGGGAGCGCAGCAAGGACGAGATATCGTCGGCATAATGCAGGTAAAAGGGCGACGTCGAATAATTGTATTGCAGCGCCTTCTCGTGCCGCGTCATCCATCCGTCATGGTAGGCAATCCGTGTTTCGGCAATCTTACGGCCGAATTGACCGTTTTCGACCGGCACCGTGAGCCACTGCCACCCTTGCGGATTGCGGACACGGGTCCGGTTGTGCCACGACTGCCGGCTGTATTGGGCATCGGTGACGATCACCACCTGACTGGCACCGATGAGTGGACCCAGCACTTCAGGACGGGGGAAATATTCCGGGACGACGTGGAAAACGGGGGCCATGGGAGATGCAACGGGCAAACCTATATTGCCAAGGTAGCAACTATTCCCCTGTCGTCGTGACGCCACTCCGGATCTTTCCCCCTTCCCTGCAGCCCCCCGGACCCGTCCGGATCGTGGCACCTTCTTCGGCCCCAAGACAGGACGCGGATCTGCAGCGGGGCCTGGCCGGCCTGCGCGAACATGGCCTTGAACCACAATGGAGCGAACCGCTGCTGGCACCTGTGGGGTATCTGGCGGGCAACGACGAACATCGATTGCGGCAGCTCAATGAGGCGCTGGCTGCCGAAGGCCCTTCCACCGTCTTTTGCGTCCGGGGTGGATACGGCATGCTGCGGATCCTGGATCTGGTGGACTTTGACGCCGTCCGTTCCCGGCCCAAACTGGTCGTGGGTTACTCGGACATCACAGCCCTGCAGCTGGCCCTCTTCAAGCACACGGGACTGGTCTCGGTTTCCGGCCCGATGGTGGCCGCCGAGTGGAAGGACCCCTCGGGACCCAATCCGAGCCATTTCCTCGATCTGGTTTCGCCGGCGTTTGAACCGGGCCCCCTGGATCCCGCCCACCCCCAGCAGACGCTGGTGGCGGGCCG
>JAQCDI010000018.1 GCA_027620595.1 Bacteroidota bacterium
TTTCGAGGATGTTGCTGCTGTTGAACAACACGGTGGCTTCGCCGGCTTCAACGTCGGAATAGGAGCGACTGTTCGATGCGATGATGGTCGTACCCGCGTAACATTTGAAATCACGGTTCGCCCGATGACTCTCGAAGAGGGTGCGGTCAATGTTGGTGATGCAGTTCCCGAAGCGATCCACATGGACCACCCATCCCTGGATGCCCTGGTCGTCGGCGATGGGGAGGGCCCAATGCAGGGTGCGCACCGATGCCACAGGCGTTCCTGCGGAGGACAGTGACAACCCCGATGCGAGGCGGGCGGCCACCGGGGCGAAGAGGTCCCGTCCGTGGAACGTGGAACCCAGATCGGGAGTACGCCAGAAACGCGGCTGGTCCAGCTCAACCACCTGTTCGGCAGTGTTTCCCGAGAGCAACAGTGAGAACAGCCCATTGTCCGGTCCGATGAAGAGCTGATTCCTGTAGCGCATGGCGATGGGCCGTCGCTCCGATCCCACGCCCGGATCCACCACGGCCAGATGCACCGTGCCGTAAGGGAACGAAGACGCCACCTCGCGCAGGATGAAGGCGCCCTCCATGACATCGTGCGGGGTAACGTGGTGGGACACATCCACCAGTTTCAGGTCCGGATTGATGCCCATGATGACGCCCTTCATGGCCGCCACATACCCGTCCTGGGCGCCGAAGTCGGTGGTCAGGGTCAGGATGCCGTTGGTTGCAAACACGGGACGAGGTGGAAGTGGATCTGGGCGAGCCCAAGATAGCACGCGAGCGACTGTAGAAGAGGTCCGGTTTATTGCAAATGGAACAGATGGGACGGAATGGAATCCATAGGCTGCACTTTTGCGGATCGTATCCCACGTGTATCCTCACAGACAAGAGGGAGGGGCATCCTCCGCTTGTCAGCTCCTCGAACGGACCCGAGAGCCGCCATGCAGTATCCCAACCTCCGCGAGGTCGTGTCGCCCGCGCTCCTCTGGTCCGCTCAAATACAGCCGCGACGGATTGACGTGCAAATCATACGGCCGAAGAATCCTTCGTCGCACGGGTTACGTTTGCCCGACACACGCGTCCTGATGTTAGGTTCAACTCCCACCCATACCCCCAATGAGTACCCCATTCCGACAGATCAAGGGCCAGGCTGGTGAAGATCTGGCCGCCGCCTGGCTGGAAAAGCAGGGATACATGATCCTGGAGCGAAATTACCGCTTCATGCAGGCAGAAGTGGATCTTGTGGCGTTCCTTCCGGCGCGCGACTACGAGCGGGGTGGGGATCTGGTTTTCGTGGAGGTGAAGTGGCGGCGCAAAGGGACCTTTGCGCCGCCTGAGGCCGCCGTGGGCAGGGACAAGCAGCGCAACCTGCTCATGGCTGCCGAAGCCTTCCTTCATGAACGCAAACTGGAGGGCACGCCGTGCCGGTTCGACATTGTGGCCATCACCGGAGAAGGCTCCTCCCTGGAGATCGAGCACATTCCGTCGGCTTTCGTCGGATAGGACTCAGCGGGCCGCGCCTGGACGGTATTCCTTCGGCGGATCATCGGCCACGCGCTCAAAGGCCCAATACCCCATGAATACCACAGCATAGGGGTCCAGGGTGTCGCCCTTGTAGTCGATCACCGCAGGTCCATGATCGAGATAGGTCCAGGAGGTCTGGACACGTGGATTGGATCCGGTGGGGCGCATGCTCCAGTCCAGGTAGGCAGGGTCTTCACGCTCTCCGGTGTGAACGATTTCCAGGTGTCCTTCGAAGTCCAGGACGTATTCATTGGCGACATCCGACGGCTTGAGCAGCGAAGCCGGATCCAGGGGAAATCGCTGGTTCGGGATGCGGGAGTCTGCGTTGAATGCGTCGCTCCTGTTTCCGCCAGCGGAGGGCCGGGAGTAGGTCATGAATCCTTGGGCTTCGGTACGCCCAGCGATTAGGGCCAGCATGAAGTGCCGGAAGGAACCCATGAATGAGGCCTGACGATTGGCCTCCCACCGGGAAGTCTCTTCCTCTGACGCCGCGGCCAATTCCGCGTAGAGGCCCTCTCCGTCGTAGCGCACGCGTCCTGGCGTGCTCTCGAAATCCCGGAGGAAATACTGGATCCGATAACCCAGGGCCCGATTCTCGATGATCAGCGGTTCGGCGGCCACCGCTTTCAGCGTACCCCGTTCATCCTCGAAGTCCAGTACCTCCGGATTGAGGATCGTGGTCTGCGTCGCGTTCGGCGTCTCACCGATGAATTCCCGGGTGAACCGCTCAAGTCGGCGCTTCCAGTTCCGGTCCCGTTGGGCTTCCACCGTGATCTCTCCTACTTCGAGGACCGCCGGTGTCAGCGGGAAATCGAAGGTCAACGGGGCTTCTGTCCGGATCATGATGTCCAGGAACTGGTCTTCAAAGCCCAGCATCGACACGACAAGACGATGGGCGCCCATCGGAACTTGTGTCAGGGAATACTGACCATCCACGTCCGTGGTCGTGCCGATCATGGAGGACGCGATGAACACGTGGGCTCCGGTCAAGGGGACGCCGGTTTCGGCATCTGTTACAGAACCCGACAGGGTGACCCTCGATACCTGACGCGCACCGGCTGGAGTGGCCAACATGGGCAGGATGAGGCTGAACAGGAGCAGGCCCGGAGCAAAAAGACGCTTCATGCGGATCAGCCGGATGGTGGAGTTCGGGATTTCAGGCAAGGGTCATGAGAGCAAGAATCGCTCCAGAGGAGGTGTGCGCCCTGAAAACGTGACCCAGTCCACATTTTTGCCGGGTGGCCGGTTTACCGGTGTAGGCGGGTGAGGGCAAGCTGTCCAACCCGGTAGTCACAGGCCAAGGGTCCCGCGAGCGCGGGCCGGCTTGTCCCGTTTCAGCATGCATCCCGGACCGCATCCAACGCGCCCGGGTCCTCAAGACTGGAGACATCTCCAAGGGGTGCATCAAGATACGCCGCCTGTATCAGGCGTCGCATGACCTTGGCGTTGCGGGTTTTTGGCAAACTCCGGCAGAAGCGCACGAACGCAGGCTTCAAGGGTTTCCCGAGTTCGGATACGATGGCCTGGTTGAGGCGTGTCCTGAGGGATTCCAACTCATTTCCCGCAGGTCGACCGGGTGGTGGCAATGGAAGGCTGGCCTCGGGAACGATGAACAAGCCCACTTCCTGGCCCTTCATGTCGTGGGGCACACCGATGGCAGCACTTTCTACCACCATGGGGTCCGCATTCACGATGGCCTCCACTTCGGCTGGCCCCAACCGCTTGCCGGCCACCTTGATCGTGTCGTCACTCCGGCCAAGGATGAACCAACATCCGTCCTCGTCGATGGCTGCAAAATCCCCGTGCACCCAGACGTCAGGGAAACGACTCCAATAACTGTCGAGATAGCGTTGTCTGTCCTTCCAGAAGCCCCGGGTCATGCCGATCCACGGTTGACGGATCACGAGTTCACCAACTTCGCCCCGGACCGGTTGGCCATTCTCATCCACCACATCGGCCGCCATGCCAGGTACCGGCCCCGAGAAGGCGCAGGGCTTGAGCGGCTGCAGGAAGTTGCCGCACACGATGCCGCCACTGATTTCGGTTCCGCCGGAGTAGTTCAAGATGGGCTTTCGGCGCTCGAGTACATGCTCGAACACCCAGTTCCACGAGGCCGGATCCCACGGACTGCCGGTGGACCCCACGGCCCGGAGCCGGGACAGATCCGCACTGCGGACCGGCTCCGGGCCGTGGGGCATGAGGGCCCGTATCAGTACCGGGGACAGTCCGAGATGGGTCACGCCATGGCGCGCCACCATGTCCCAGAGGCGACCCACGTCCGGGTGATCCGGGGCGCCGTCGGCAAAAACCATGGTGGCGCCGATGGTCATCGTTCCGAAAACCAGCCATGGTCCCATCATCCATCCCATGTCGCTCATCCAATACATCACATCACCGGGCCCGACATCCATGGCGTGGAACATGTCCTGGGCACCTTTGAGCGGGAAGCCGCAGTGGGTGTGGACAGCGCCTTTGGGGCGCCCCGTCGTTCCTGACGTGTAGATGATCATCATCGGGTCCTCGGCCGAGGTGTCAGCGGTCGGGGAGGACTCGGGCATGTCCCGGACATAGTCATCGTAGCGGACATCCCGGCCGGGTACCATGGAAACGAGGGAGGCTGGAATCCGCTCGTGCACGATGACGCGCCGCACATCGGGACAGCTCGCCAGCGCCTCGTCCGCGATGGGTTTCAGTTCTATCGGCCGCCCACGGCGGGGAAAGGCATTGCTCGTGAAGAGGGCCACGGCACCGGCATCCTGAAGCCGTGTAACCACGGCACTGGGGCCGTATCCCGAGAAGAGGGGGAGGATGACCCCGCCAATCTTGATGATGGCCAGGAAGGCGAACAGCAGCTCGGGCGTCATGGGCATGAAAAGCCCGATGACGTCACCGGGTCCGAAACCGTCCTTGCGCAGCGCCTCGGCGACCCGCGCCGTCTGGCGGGCCACTGCTTCATAGGAGTAGGTGAGTATGTGCCCTTCTTCGGATTCGTAGCGCAGGGCCAAGCGCTGTGCGGTTCGCCCGTCTTCGAGCCAACGATCGAGGAGGTTGTCCACGATGTTCATGCGCCCGCCGACACACCACTTCGGGAACGGCATTCCGTCCGAGAGATCCAGAACGCGGCTGTAGGGCACCCGGAACCGGATGTCCATATCCTTGAGCGCCGCGTCCCAGAACCAGGCAATGTCTTCCGTGCTGCGCCGGTTGAGCTCCTCCATGGAGCCGATGCCATGGTGCTGCATGAAAGCGTGGAGGTGGGTCTTCTGGACCGTCGCGGGATCAGGCGTCCAGACGATGTCCTGGTGGAAGGGAAAGCCGGCAGGCGTTTCTGTCATGGGGCAGGTAAGGGGCGTTGGGGTGCGGCAGAGGACCGTCCGGGACCCGCATCGCGGGTCCCGGCGAATCTATGGACAAATCAAAAAACCTTATGGTCCCGTGGTCGTTATTGGCGCTTCAAAAATCTCCCAGAACAGCATTTCCCTTCTTGATCCATGTTTCGCTCTTCCCAGATTGCTTTGATGATGATCCTGCTCCTCGCGGGATGCACTGCTTCTGACAAGGCCGACGGACTTGTCGTGGACTCCATGCCGGGCCCGGATGCCGGCAACCCCAACGAGATGGCCATTTTCCGTGGGGAACTGTACATGCAGCTCAATGACCCGGGAAATGGAACGGAGGTCTGGAAATTCGATGGCTCCCGACTCGAGCGGGCCACGGACATTGAAGCAGGCGCCGGCAATGCAGGGCCGGCCCGTCTGTTCGTTTTCAATGACCAGCTCTACTTCACGGCCCTCAAGGAGCCCTACGGCCGGGAGCTTTTCGTGCTGGATGGAGACCGGGCCCGCCTGATCCAGGACATCGGAGGAACGCCGGTCAGCTCGTCGCCAGGCAACTTCACCGCGTTCGACGGGGATCTGTACTTCACCGCGAACGACCAGGTGACCGGTATCGAGCTGTGGCGCTGGGTTGGCTCGACGGTAACCCAGGTTGCCGACATCAATGAGGGAGCAGGCAGCTCCAATCCCCGCTGGATCGTGGAGTTCAATGGCACGCTGGTCTTTGCCGCCGAGCGTTCGGGCCATGGCACGGAACTCTATTCGTTCGACGGCACCGAGCTGACCATGGTGGCAGAGCTGAATCCAGGCCCATCAGGTTCGATTCCCAGTGAGCTGACGATAGTCGGAGACCGGGTTTACTTTGCCGCTTTCACGCCGGAAACAGGTATCGAACTCTGGTCCTGGGACGGGTCGCAGGCCGAACTGGTGGCCGACCTCAGGGAGGGATCGGACAGCTCGTCACCCCGCGGACTTACAGCCCACCAGGGCCGTCTGTTCTTTGCTGCCAACACACCCGAAACCGGCATCGAACTGTGGTCCGTGCAGCCGGGATCGACGCCAGTGTTGGTACAGGATATCCGGCCCGGTGAACGGGACGCGGAACCGCAGGAGCTGTTCTCCCACGGCGGGGTGCTCTACTTCGCTGCGGACGACGGGACAACAGGCCTCGAATTGTGGGATTGGACCGAAGCGGAAGGCGCTCGTCAGGTTGCCGACATCGACGAAGGCAGCATGGGGTCCGAGCCGCACGCCATCATCGCCTATGACGACGAGTGGATCTACTTTGCTGCCCGGACGCAGCGATTCGGCGTGGAGATCTGGCGTTCCAACGGAGAGCTGACGCAGATGCTGCGGGACAGCTGGCCGGGCCCCTTCGGATCCACTCCGAACGACTTCATGGCGTTGGACGAGCAGGTCTGCTACTCTGCTGCAGACAAAGACCACGGCCGCGAGCTGTGGTGCATCGTGCACGACACGGCAGAAGCCATCATGACCAGACCCCGGAACTGATCCGGAGTCAGTGGCCGGTTTCCGTTTCGAAACCACTCTGGCCTGCGCCGGGCCGATCATAAAGTTCGGGCCGCCAGGAGAGCATGTAATCCTTGTCTTCTGCGCCGAGGGCCACTTTGGTCAGGCGCAGAGGGCGGAATGTGTCCACCATGACGGCCAGTTCCTCGGTTCGTACCTTGCCGATGGAGGCTTCGACTGTTCCGGGATGTGGTCCATGGGCAATGCCTCCCGGATGCAGCGTGAAGGAACCCCGTTCGATGCCGCGCCGACTCATGAAATCGCCTTCGGCGTAGTAGAGAACTTCGTCCGAATCGATGTTGGAGTGGTTGTAGGGCGCAGGGATGGCGTCGGGATGGTAGTCGAAGAGCCGGGGCACGAAAGAGCAGATCACGAAATTGTGGCCCGTGAAGTGCTGGTGGACCGGCGGCGGCTGGTGTACGCGGCCCGTAATGGGCTCGAAGTCGTGGATCGAGGTGGCATATGGGTACATGTAGCCGTCCCATCCCACGAAATCGAATGGATGATACCGGAAAATGACGGGGTGCAGATAGCCATGCTTGGCGATCCGCACCTCGAAAGCACCTTCCTCTTCGTGCGTCACCAGTTCGGTGGGTGGCCGCACATCGCGTTCGCAGAAGGGAGAATGCTCCAGGAGCTGGCCTGAGCCGTTCATGTATCGCTTCGGGAAGTGGATTTCCGAGAACGATTCAATGACCAGAAGGCGGCGCGGACCCTCGTTGAAGCGCCAACGGTGCGTGATCGTACGCGGTACGTGCACATAGTCCCCCTTTCGGAACGGAACGATTCCGAAAGGGCTCTCGAGCACACCTTCGCCGTCATGCACGTAGATCATCTCGTCTGCTACGGCATTGCGATAGAAATAATCCATCTCCTGCGTGGGCGAAGCCACCGCCAGTCGGACATCGTCATTTCCCATCACGTATCGACGGGACTCCAGCCAGGCACCTTCCGAGGGCACATTGAACCCGCGCACATGACGATGGCGCAGGAAGTCGAGGTCGGTGTACTCCACGCCGAAAGGGATTGGATCGAGCACCCGGTCCACCACCGTGGGCGGATGGACATGGTAAGCAATGGAAGAAATGCCGCTGAAACCTTCAGCGCCGATCACCTCTTCTGAATACAGCTGACCGTCAGGCCGTCTGAACTGGGTATGACGCTTATGGGGCACACTGCCCATCCGGACATAGTGGGGCATGGACTTGCTGGTCTGGAATTGAAAGGGTGGCTCAGAGGTTGCCGCGCCGGGCCTGCTCACGCTCGATGGATTCGAACAGGGCCTTGAAGTTTCCTTTGCCAAAGGAGCGGGCTCCCTTGCGCTGGATGATCTCGTAAAACACGGTGGGCCGATCCTGGACCGGCTTCGTGAAAATCTGCAACAGGTATCCTTCGTCATCCCGGTCCACGAGGATTCCGAGGTCACGAAGGGGCACGAGGTCCTCGTCGATTTCGCCCACGCGGTCGAGCAGGGTATCGTAGTACGTATCGGGGATGTTCAGGAACTCAACGCCCCGATTGCGGAGTGCGGAAACGGTCTCGATGATATTGTGGGTGGCCATGGCCACGTGCTGCACACCGGGGCCGCCGTAGAAATCGAGGTATTCTTCTATCTGGCTTTTCTTCTTTCCTTCTGCCGGCTCATTGATCGGGAATTTGATTCGGTCGTTTCCATTGGCCATCACCTTTGACATGAGGGCCGAGTATTCGGTGGAGATGTCCTTGTCGTCGAAGGTGAGCAGGTTGCTGAAGCCCATGACGTCGGAATAGAACGCAGCCCAGGTATCCATCTGGCCGAGTTCCACGTTGCCGACACAATGATCCACGTACTGCAGGCCGACGTCGGCCACACGGAAGTCCCGATTCGACCAAGCCTCGAAGCCCGGAAGGAAGATGCCGTGGTAGTCCTTGCGCTTCACGAATGTATGGATGGTATCCCCGTAAGTGCGGATGGATGCTTTGACGACCTTGCCATGCTCATCCTCGAAAACGGTCGGCTCCATGACCGCTGCCGCGCCGCGCTTGGTGGTTTCCTCGAACGCCGAACGGGCATCATCCACCCAGAGGGCCAGGTCCCGGACACCATCGCCGTGTTTCTTGACATGCTCGGCCACTACGGAGTCGGATGTAAGGGCAGAGGTCAGCACGAAGCGGATCTTGCCCTGACGCAGGACATAGCTGGTCTGGGTACGTTGGCCCGTTTCCAGTCCGGCGTAGGCAAGGGGTTGGAATCCGAAGGCTGCCTGATAGAAAAGGGCGGCCTGCTTGGCGTTTCCGACATAGAATTCCACGTAGTCGGTGCCGTTGATGGGCAGGAAGTCCGTTGTGGAGTCGACAGTGAGGGACGGGGCGGACTGCATGTACGTCGGCGATTGGTTTGAAAGCTGCTCAGATGAAAACCAATGCGTTGCAAACATGAAAGCTCCCCAAACATTATTTGATTTCCCGTCAAACCGACGAATCCTGTTCGACGCATCCCCTCTTGCAGATGCCCTTGCATAGGTGCAATTCGGAACTCCGGGTAACGCAACGGAGGGTACATCGTGAAACCGGACGTATCCTGCACGTATTGAAGCACACCATCCGAACGTCCGGTATGCCTGATTCCGATCGACATCCACCTGCCATGCTCCGCCCCCTGCCCCTTTCGGGCTTCGGTTGGGTCATCATGTTGGGACTGTGGATGACGGGGTGCGGCCAACAGGGCGGACTGCAAGTGGACGCGCTTGATGTGCAGCGGTTGGGTTGGGACAGCCTGGATGTGACCGTTCGATTTTCCCGCTCTTCGGTCCTGTCGGCCGGGGAGGCAGTTGTCCCGGACCTGGTAACGGTCACGCTGTTCGATGAATCCTACGACACGCTGTACACCGGTCCACAGGGTCGCTTCGCGGTCTATGATGAGAATCTGGGTAATGCCGAACGCCTGATGCTCGAAGTGTGTGGGTACGAGGAGACCCGAGTGGCCTGTGGGCAGGAGGTACTGACCGCTTCACCCAAACGAGCCCTTGCCGAATGGGAGGTGGACTTTCCCCAGGACTCTTCACGCACTGAATACGACCGGGCCTACATCGAGATCCGGGTGGACCTGGAGCGTCAGGTTTATGGAACGGAGGAATGGCAGCCCTTCGAGCCATCCAGTCGCAAGGAGGTCTTTGTCGAAGCATCGGTGCTTGGCCAGGCCGATGCACATCTGCGTATGCCGGTAGTTCGGCGCGGACAGCGCGTAATCCTGTCCCGATACAGCGGGTACCGGGACTTCCGGTTCGCCATCCAGTCTTCGATGCTCGATGCCGATTCAGCCGTGGTTCGATTCGATCTGTTCGTGCGTCTGTCCCGGGATGCTGTTCCCGTTGGGAGCCGGGAGATCGTGTTGCGACAAAAGACGGAATCAGAGCGGCAGGCCGAGGTCCAGATGTTGGTGGAACGGGCCGGAGCGAAGGTTCTCGACGCCATCGAAGGATTCTTCGGCATCCGAAGGGCCTATGTGTTCATCAATGATTGGTCCTATGCCCCGTTGGATCGTCGTTATCGCGCAGAATTCGAGCTCCATTGGCAGGAAGGTCTGCGCGGCGCCTGGTCGGATCTCACCGGAGAGATGCAGGTCCGATCGGATGGAGAATTGGGATCCTTTACCTTGATCCGTGCCAGTGAGCGAGCCCAGGAACGCTGGGATCAGCGTGTCGGTCAGCCGGTCATCGAGTTGGATCTGCTCATTCCGGACCAGGACGTCCGGGCAACCCCATCGGACCGCCGGTCCTCAAGACGACAACTGCCATGACGTTCAATGCCCTCGTAGTGGACCACTCCGAACCGCGCGCCAGCATCCGGACCCTGGAACGGAATGATCTGCCAGTGCACGGCAACGTCCTGGTGCGGGTCGATTGGAGCAGCATCAATTACAAGGATGCGATGGCTGTCACGGGGCAGGGAAAGATCATCCGATCCGAGCTGCCATTTGTCCCGGGCATCGACCTGGCGGGTACCGTTGTGGAGTCGGATGATCCGGAATTCCCACCCGGATCGGCCTTCCTGTCCACCGGTTGGGGCGTCGGAGAAGTGACGTGGGGAGGCTACAGTCGCTACCAGTGGATGTCCTCTGAATGGCTGGTACCCATGCCCGAAGGGTTGGACGCGCGTCAAGCCATGATTACCGGAACGGCCGGGTTCACGGCCATGTTGTCCTTGCAGGCAATCCGGGAGCATGGACTTGCACCGGAAGCCGGCCCGATTGTGGTTACAGGGGCCACCGGGGGGGTGGGCAGCTTCTCCGTAATGCTATTGGCGGCAGCCGGATATGAAGTGGTGGCCGTAACAGGCAAGTCCGACGCCGAGGCGTACCTCAAGGCCCTGGGCGCTGAACGCATTGTCCCTCGATCCGTGTTCGAGGAAGGAGCCCGGCGCCCACTCGACGCAGGAGAGTGGGCGGGCTGTGTGGACTCCGTGGGGTCCCGGGTGCTGGAAGCCATCGTCAGTCAGACCATGCGTCACGGCGTGATTGCCGCGTGCGGACTCGCTGCCGGACCGGAATTGAATACGACGGTCTATCCCTTCATCCTGCGGGGCGTCCGACTGATCGGCATCGATTCCAATACCTGTCCGCAACCGGCACGGAGGCGCGCTTGGAATGGATTGCGGGATCTGGCGGACCGGGTCGATTTCGAGCGCGTAGCCCATACGGTGCCCCTGGACGGCGTTCCGGAAGCCAGCCGACGGCTCATGGCAGGCGGCATCCAGGGACGCTTCGTAGTGGACCTACGCAATGAGGGCCCTTGATCAGTCTGCCTTTTTCTTCTTGCGCTTCTTGGTGCCTGGAGACAGGTCGATCATGACGGCTATGATCATGACCACGATCTGGAAGGTGCCCCAGGTTCCGGAGTACACGTTTTCAACGACGGAATACCACAACAGTGTGGTGGGAGCAAAGAAGAACCCGATCAACGGCCACAGGATCGATCCGAAGACTCCCGAGAACCAGTTTGTAAGGAACCACAGGTAGACGATGGTGCCCCGGGGCAGGATGAGTGCGCCGGCCAGGAAGAAACAGGGCATGGCGGAGCGGGGTGGGTGATCGGAACGTGTTTTCGGGATCCGGAAGGAAGAGCATCCAGGGATGTACTCTTCGACGGTAGGCATCGGGCAAAGATGCACCTTAAGGGGTGGCAAGAGCAACCGATACCTTCCATGATGGCTCCTTTGCCATCTACTTCGCCAACGAGCAGCCAAACACGTGTTCAATCCATTTTCCTCCCGGAAAAAGCAGGGACGCGGTTCTTCCGAAGACCCCGCCGCGCCCTTCCTCGTTACCCGCCAATCAGGCTGTTGGGGATCAGGAAGCGCTGGAAGAACGGGACGTATCGCCGAAGGAGCGTACCGGCCAGGAGCAGCACGCTGATCACCATGAAATCGGTGAACAGCTCCGAAACGCTCAGTTCGAGTGTCCAGGCTTCCATGGATCAGGCGTTGATGTGGGGGGAGAGGCGTCCCAGGGTGTCGTACCAGGCCAGGACGCTGCCGCTCGGGAAGAAAGCGTTGAATTGCCCTTTATCCGAAAGAAGCCAGATACGATCACTCCGCTCGAGACCCATATACTGGATACGCTCCAATGGAAGGGACTCCTCGCCCCATTCCACCCGGTCATGATACAACCGGAGATCCTGCCACGAGGCCACGCCTCTTCCGCTCATCCAGGTACGGGCGTGCTGGTGCAGGATCGGACCCCTGGACGGGTCGGGCAGGGGCAGGGCGCGCAGCTCTGCGTAGAGGTCGGCCGTCGAGACGGGTGGTAGCGACCCTTCCTGAAGACGGGAATCCGGAAGCACCTGCCACCGTCGCCGGCCTCCATCAGAGGTGGCATGCCACCCGTCTTCCACTCGCCAGCCTCCGAATTCTCCGGTTTCCGCGTCCCTGTAGAGCAGTCGGTCCAAGCCCACGGCGGGTCGGAACGCCCAGGCGGGACGTACCGCGGGGTCAACCAGCGTTTCATCCGCTGCAATAGGCGCCTTGAGGCGACGGAGTCCCTCTTCGAGGGTCGGGCAATCCGAAAAATCCAGCGCCGGGTGGATCTTCAGACGGATGCGTGCGGGCCGGGGCCACGGTGCCCAGCGGGGCCAGCCTACATACGAGCCCACGATCTCGACAGGGTGCACCGGGGCCCCGGCCCGCATGAAAAGCTTGGCTGTGGACTCGATCCAGGGTGCCGGCCGACCGTCCCAGCGTCTTCCGCCTTCCGGAAAGATCACGATGCGGCGTCCCTCGTCGAGCATGCGGTAGATGCGGCGGATCAGGTGCGGTTCGGGCACGCGCTTGCGGGTTCCTTCGATGCCCGTTGCGCGGAAAAGCGCAGCCACCGGCCCAGAGGCCAGGCATTCCATCGTCATCACGCCGGCCGTGGATTCTCCGAGTCGGGTGAACGCATTGTAGATGAACGGGTCGTAATTGTTGGAATGGTTGCCATAGATGAAGCAGGGGCCGGGAGGCAATTCCTGCTCATGGATGCTGTCTAGGTGCCAGGCGGCCCTGCAGTAGGCCACGAGCGTACTGCGGAAGGCAAGCTCGGCGGCAACGCGCCGGAAGGGGGGATGGGGGAGAGATCCGGACAATTCCTGGCAGAAGGTCGAGGGTGATTGCCAATATACTTCTGTTTTTGCATCTTGACTTGTCAGTACAACTGTAAGGGCCTGACACTCAACCACCTACGCATCCACGGAGCAATGCAGTGACCAAAGCAGACATCATCGACCAGATTTCAGCGGGAACCGGTCTGACCAAACTGGAAACGGAAGCTGTGGTCAACGGTTTTATCAGTGTGGTGAAGGAAGAGCTGATACGCGGCGGAAGGATTGACCTCAGGGGATTCGGTTCCTTCAGCGTCCAGCATCGGGCTGCTCGAACGGCACGCAATCCGCGGACCAATACCCCGGTTCACGTACCTGCTTCCACCACCCCCTCTTTCAAACCGTCGAAGGAATTCAAGAAGGAAGTGGACGAATCCGCTTCCTGATCCAGGAGCATGAACCATACGTGTGAGTCTTGCGGCGCCCGCATGAGCGCCGGTGCCGAGGTGTGTGATCTTTGCGGAACGCCTGTCGTTTCCGAATCCGGCATGGACCCTTCAGGGGAGCCCATGCTGACGACCCGGGTTGAGGAATCTGAAGTCGAAAATGACGCGTTCGGGGAGGGGGGCGGATCATATCCAGGGCATCACGATGCCCCGGTAGAGGACGTAGGTCCGTCCGGCACCTCGGATCCCGAATGCGACACCTGTGGGCACCTCAATCCGCCCGGGTCACGGTATTGCAATCGGTGCGGTGCCCGTCTTGTTACTTCGAAGGACAGGACTCGGCCGGCCATCGCTGTTCCCGTGGCCGCTGTGCCGGCGGCCGAGGCCTCAGAGGATGCCGAAGGAGGAAAGAAAGGTGCTTACAAGCCGTTCGATGAAACCGATCGCGCGGTGGGGAAGCAGGTCATGATCGTGGTATCGGCAGCACTGCTCCTGGTGGTCGTGCTCTACGCGGTGACCGTCATGAGCGAAGGGTCCGGAGGCTCACTCTCTGCATCCGTACCCGCAGCTACGGAGGATGTACGGGAGCCCATCGCTTCGCAGTGGGCCGACCGGGAGTCGGAGCTCATGGCCGATGTGGACGCCACCGATGGTGAGGCCCGACTCGAGGCGCGTCGCCGGCTCATCGACCTCTACTTTGCGGCGGATCGATTGGACCTTGCGGCCGAACAGACGGCCTTGATTGCCGATGCTGAGCAGTCGGTGGAAGAATGGGTCCTGGCAGGCAACCTGTATTTCGACTGGATGCAGCGGGCGGATGACGCGCGGAAAGCGACATGGGCCCGGGAAGCCGTGGCGGCCTACCAGGCTGCGCTGGAATTGGACCCCTCGAACCTGGATGTACGTACCGATATGGCCATTGCCTACCTGTACGATCCGCCCAACTCGATGTTGGCCATCCAGGAGACGAACCGGGTTCTTGAAGAGGATTCGCTTCACATCCAGGCCAACTTCAACCGGGGCATCATGTTGACCCAGATCAACCGTGTGGACCAGGCGCTGGAGCAGTTCGAGAAGGTCAAACGGATCGTGGCCAATCCTGACGACCCGGTCTATCAGCGCGCGGTGGATGCCATTGCCCGCCTGTCGGGCTCCTGATCGGGTCAGACTGCAGGGTCAATCCGTTTTCGGCGAGGTCAGTGCCGGATGGGCGTACGTCGCCCCGATGATCAACAGCGCCCCCAGGAGGAGAATCCCCGAGGCCAGCAATGGCGCCGCTCCGAAAAGGGCGTCCTGCCATACATCCGGCCAGCCCGTCCCGGGCCGCACCTCGAGTTCCAGTTCCAGATTTTCCTGGAAATGCTTCACGACGCCGATCAAGGTTACGCCAATGATGCCCGCGGCCAGAAGGCGTGCACCAATGATGCGGAGGCGCTGACCAGTACCCACCCAGCGGCCACAATACCGAAGAAGGACGCCGCAAAAGGAATGAGCTGGATCCAGTCCCCGGTATGCTCAAGCAGCAACAGCTCCAGGGGCGTGAACAGGAACACGAGGACGGCCAGGCTGCAGAGGATCCCCCGCAGCCTGGCCTTGACAATTGTGGACTCCGGCATGTGCCTCGGAGTTGTCATTATTCCGCCAGGTAGAGACGCGAAAACTGCGAGCTGATCCCACCGGCCACTTCCGTAACGGCGGCTACAAAGGCCTCACGGTCTGCAAATGGACGCATGGCCACGAGCTGCTCGGCGCCGGCAAGGTCGAGTCCGAGGATCTGGGCCACCGTCTCGGCATCCGAGGCGTTGATGTCGATCGGAACGTAGACGTGGTCCTCGTAACCTGCGATGGTGGCTTCGTCTACATACTTGCCCATCTCATTCCGGAACTGGACGATCGATGCGTAGGGCCGGTATTCGTCGAATTCGCGAGCCATCCGTTCGCCCACGCCGGGGATGGTCATGAACTCTTCCTTCGTGGCTGTATTCAGGTTCAGTTTTTCGGCCGTAACGGGCCGCGTACCGAGTTCGGTCTGTAGAGAATCTGCGCCCGCTGTGACTTCAGCGGTCTCTTTCGAGCCGCAGGCGGTCATGGAAAGGGTCAGGGTCATCAGGACGAACAAGCGTACAGTCTTCATGGTCGTGTTTTCTTGTGAGGGAGGGAAGGGGCAAGCTCAGTAGCGCGCCGGTACCCGACCGGCTTGTACGGCTTCCCGGATGAATTGACGGATATCCTGATTGGACGTGGCCAGATCCTCGTCCCGGAGGTACATCATGTGCCCACTCCGGTATCCTTTGAAGCTCATGCGGGATTGCATATCCCCGGAAGGATCCATGTTCCACATCGTGTATTTGGCATTGAAGTAGTCGGTTCCGCCGTCGAAGTATCCGGCTTGCACCAATACATGCAGGTAGGGATTCTGGGCCATGGCCGAGCGGAGTTGCTCGCCTGTCCGGTCGCCTTCCCGGTTCCAGGGGGAAACGGGCCCGAACACGTTGTACTGCAGGTCGGTATCGTATCCCAGTTCTTCCCGCAGGTAATGGTTGGCGGCCGGGGCAAAAGCGTGATTCCATGCCGTGAGGGCCGGATCGAAATCATAGCTGCCGCCGGCGTCCTGCCGATCGATACCCCGATAACGGGAATCCAGCCGGCCCACTGTCAGGCCCTCCTCGCGCAGCAGGTCTTTCCAGAAATAGGAGGTTGGCACGCGCAGGTTGTGATCCAGGAAGTCCTGGGTGTCGAGTCCGGCATAACGGGCTGCCTGCTCCGCAATGGCCTGCCGCTCGTCGGCCGGAAGCGATCCGCCTCGGGCGATGGCAGGCATGAACGCGTCCAGCGTCCAGGTTTCCACTTCCGGAAGCAGGTCGTCCAGATCACGCTGCTGCAGATCCGGAGCCAACTGACCGTGGTACCAGGCTGTGGCCGCGTAATAAGGGAGGTAGTTGGCATCCCGTACCGCGCCGTCGCGATCCACTCCCAGCGGGGTCGGGGAGACCAGGACCACGCCGTTCAGGTACATCCAATGGCTGCCCTGCAGTCTGCTGGCCAGGCCGCTGACCCGGTTGGTGCCGTAGGATTC
>JAQCDI010000314.1 GCA_027620595.1 Bacteroidota bacterium
CGCCGGATCGAAGCGGCAGTCCAGGAAGCGGAATCCCGCACCTCTGGTGAAATCGTTCCGGTGGTCGTATCGCGCTCGGGATCCTATGCGTCTGCTACCTGGAAAGCCGCCATGGTGGGCATCCTTCCCGGATTCCTGTTGCATGAGTGGTTCGTCTTTTCCGGTACCGGCTGGGGGGCCGATCCGTGGCTGCAACAATTGCTGCCGTTGACCGTGCTGGCCGGCGCCCTTCTGGGCGTGGGATTGGTGCGTTGGGTCCCGGCCGTGGGGCGATGGCTGACCCCCGAGCGGGAATTGGTGGAAACTGTTCATTCCCGTGCGCAGCAGGCCTTCCTGGAGAACGAAGTTTTCCTGACCCGGGAGCGGACCGGTATCCTGATCCTCGTTTCCCTGTTCGAACATCGCGTGGAAGTGCTCGGGGACTCTGGAATCATCAGCCGCGTGGCGGACGATGCCTGGGGAGATGTCGTGGCCGATATCATTTCCGGCATCCGGAAGGGCCAGGCCACCGAAGGCATGGTGGCAGCCATCCATCGATGTGGTCGGCTGCTCGAACAGGCCGGTGTGGAGCGACGCGATGACGATTCGGACGAACTGGGGAACACCCTGCGGACGCACTGACGCTTCCGCAAGAGCGTGGTCGGATCCCCGGCAGGGTGTGGGGCATGTTGGCGGCGAGACATTCGTCCAACGACGGAGGACTTTGTTGCCCTGTCTTCCGCGCCGGACGTCTTCGGTCGAACCGTGGACCCGCCGTGCATCTGTCAACCCACCGGATCGCCCATCATGTCACGCACCCGTCATCTGTTCATTTCCACGCTTCTGCTCGCCCTGCTCGTGGCGTTTGCCCCCGACACACGTGCGCAGCAGCTCGACTCCGAGGACTATGCCTGGGCCGAAGGCTTCCTGGCACAGTTCACCAGACCGCTCGTGTACCGGGATGCTGTCAGTCCCAACTGGATTTCAGACACCCGATTCTGGTACAGCGTCAGCGTCCCCGACGGCCAGGAATTCCTGATGGTGGACGCGGAACGGGGACGGCGCCAACCTGCGTTCGATCATGCGGCACTGGCGCGGGCCGTCAATGCGGCCAGCGGGGGGACCTATACGGCGCATACCTTGCCCATCAATGGCCTGGAGTGGTCATCGGATCGGGAGGTCCACTTCTCCGGCGATGGTAACGCCTTCGTGTGTGACATCCGACGGTATCGGTGTAAGGCCTCCGAGGCTCCTGAAACCCGCCGGGGCGGAGGATTCGGCGGACGGTTCGGTGCCAATACCACGTCTCCGGACGGCAAATGGGAAGCCTTCATCCGGGATTACAACCTCTGGGTCCGGGACAAGGAATCCGGCGAAGAAAAGGCGCTGACATCCGACGGCGTCGAGTTCTTCGGATATGCCACGAACAACGCCGGCTGGACCAAAAGCGATTCACCGGTGCTGGAGTGGTCGGACGATTCCCGAAAGATTGCCACGTTCCAGCATGACGGTCGGGGCGTCGGGTACATGTACCTGGTCAGCACGGATGTAGGACATCCGCGCCTGGAAGCATGGCAGTACCCTCTACCCGGAGACAGCGTGATCTTCCGCATTGAGCGCGTGATTCTCGATGTCGAATCCGGCGAGATGGTCCGCCTCGACATGCCGGCCGACCAACACCGCTCCACCATCACGGACCATGTAGCGTATCGTGGGGGGTGGGCCGACATCGACTGGGCGGCCGACGGCTCCGAAGTGGCCTTCGTGTCCAGCAGCCGCGACCACAAGGACGCATGGCTGAGGATTGCCGACGCGGAAACAGGCAAAGTGACCGAGGTACTCCACGAGCACGAACCGACGTTCTACGAGAGTGGGGTTGGGGACATCAACTGGCGATATCTGGATGCGAGTGATGAATTCCTCTGGTGGAGTGAGCGCACCGATTGGGGGCACCTCTACCTCTATGACAAACAGGGCAATCTCAAGAATCCGATCACCAGCGGAGATTGGCTGTTCGAACGGATCGTGCGTCTCGATGAGGAGCAGCGGCGCATCTGGTTCTACGGGTCGAACCGTGAACCGGGCGACCCGTACTACGACTACCTCTACGCCGTGAACTTCGACGGCTCGGACTTCAAGCTGCTCACGCCCGAGAGCGCCACCCATTCGGTGAGCTTCTCGCCCGATGGCCGCTATTTCGTCGATACGTTCAGCGAGCCCCATGTGCCGCCGAAGAGCGTACTGAGCACGGCGGAAGGCCAACTCGTCCTCGAACTGGAAGAAGCGGACATTTCGGCCCTTTTGGCCACTGGATGGCAGCCGCCTACGCCCGTACACGTCAAAGCGCGCGATGGGGAGACTGATATCTGGGGTTTGATGTACACGCCCACGAAGCTGGACGAGACCCGTTCCTATCCCGTGGTCAACTATGTCTACCCGGGGCCGCAGTCAGGCAGTGTAGGCTCCCGTGCCTTCAACCCGTCACGCAGGGACAACCAGGCGCTGGCCGAGCTGGGATTTGTCGTGGTCGAAGTGGACGGCATGGGTACGCCGGGCCGCTCCAAGTCCTTCCACGAATACTACTACGGCAACATGGGGGACAACACGCTGCCTGACCAGATCGCTGCCATCCAGCAGTTGGCAGCCCAGAATCCTTACATGGACCTGGATCGGGTCGGCATCTGGGGGCACAGCGGAGGTGGTTTTGCCACGGTGGCGGCGCTGCTCCGGCACCCCGATTTCTACAAGGTCGGCGTCTCCGGGGCGGGCAACCACGACAACCGCACGTACGAGGACGATTGGGGCGAGAAATGGCAGGGATTGCTGGTCGAGAACGAGGACGGCACGACCAACTATGACAACCAGGCCAACCAGCTGCTGGTCGAGAACCTCAAAGGCAAGCTCCTTATTGCCCATGGCATCATGGACTCCAACGTTCC
>JAQCDI010000019.1 GCA_027620595.1 Bacteroidota bacterium
AAATCTGCCGGATCGAAACCATTGCGGATGACGCGGAACGGACGGCTGGTGGCCGCCTGCATCTGCGCCGCCAGATCGTCGGTCACGGCCAGGCAGACGGAGGCCGCCTCAAGAGCGCGTTGACGCATGCGCCTATCCCGGTGGCGCGCCCAGGCGCCGCTCGGAAGCATCTCGGCGTAGGCCGGATCGGGCCATGCATCCCGCAGATCGGCCACCCATGGCCGGCCCGTGGTGCGAGCCAGTCGGGCACCGATCAGGTGGGTCGAATGCGGCGGCCCGGTGGTTACGATGGCATCGAAGCCCGGCGACTGGAACAACTGCCTGGCGGCACGGGTGGCGTGCGAGGCCCATCCCACGCGCGCATCGGGCAGGAACAGGTTCGCCCGAATCCAACGGGCCAGCCGCTCCTTCGGCGAGGCATGATCGGCACCCAGGAATCCCACGCCGACGGCATCCTTCTTCTGCTTGCCCACGAACCGTGCATAGAGGGCATACGGATCCCAGGCACGGGTGCGCTCGATCCGGGTATCCGGCGGGATGTCCGACGCCATGCCGGGATCGAGATCCGGATAGGCTGCGTGCTCGGGATCGACGGTCAGGACGAGCGGATCCCACCCTTCTCCGGGGAGGTATTTCACCATCTTGAGGCCCCGCTGAACGCCGGACCCTCCCGAAGGGGGGAAATAGTAGGTGATGAACAGGACCCGCTTCATGGGGCGTCAGGCGGCAGCCCCCTCCTTGCGTCGGCGCATCCAGGCCAAGGCGCCCAGGAGAAGCAACCAGCCATAGGTGACGCCCGTGCCAAGGCCGGCAATCCAGATGCCCTGCCGATGCGAAGGGGGATCAAAGACAAGGGATATCTCATGGGTGCCCGTTGGCACCGCAATGCCGCGCAGCAGATGGTTCACCTGCACGATGGGCACGTCCATGCCGTTGATGAGGGCCCTCCAGCCGGGAGCATACCAGACTTCGCTGACCACCAGGAGACGATCCCGATTGGTTGTTACGTCGAACGTCATGTTTTCTGCCCGATAGGACGTCATCTGCACCCGGGCACCGCCGGCAGGCCCACTGAGCGCCACCGCATCGACCGATCCCTCCCGGACATGCGCCACGCGGGCGGGATCGAACAACGGATCGGTCAATTCGGACCAGACGGATTCAGGTCCCGCATGGGCCACCACCGAGTCGGCCAACCATGCCCGACCGGGCAGGTCCTGATTCTCCCAGACCATCTGTCCGCTGGTCTCGTCCTCGAAAACGGGGCGGAAACCGGCCAAACCACCCGAAGCCACGACGTACTTGACGTTGAGCATGTCCAGAGCGGCCGGATTGATGCCGGTGGGTCCGGCAAACAGGATTTCGTCCAGGAAATCCTGATAGACACGCAGTTTGGCGGCCGAGTATCCGCCCAGGGATTCATGGAAGAAGGAAGGCCGAGCATTCTGTACCGGATGCTGGCCTCCTTCGAGGGAGAGGACCCGGAAACTGCCTTCGCCCCCTTCGGCCTGCCGACGCTCCACGAGGAATCGGTCGAATCCGTATTCCGGAATGGATGCTTCCGGATCCGGCGCCGGGGACAGCCGCTCCTCGTTGATGTGCCGCCGCGCCACACCCGTCAGGTCCACGGTAACCACCAGGACGAGCAGGAATCCCACCGTCCAGGCAGGTACGGTGCGCTTGCGGAGAAGGAAAAAGAGCGCGGCAACCGTCAGGAGGACCAGGAGCGACCGCATGGCGTCGGCCGAGAAGGCGTCGATGCGTTCGGCCGTGAGCTGGGACAGCTGCTGGTCAATGAATTGGGTGACCCGGGGATCGTCCATCGAGACGCCCGGATTCGAGCGTTGGATCTGGTTTTCTATCTGGGCACGTTCGCCCGGCTTCTCGAACCGCAAAAGTGAGGTTCCCAGGAGGTTCATCCCCAACAGGAGAATGCCCAGGGCTGCCGCCACCCTGAACCAGGATTGCCCCGAAAGGGAGGCCGACCCCTGGGTGCCCTCGCGGAAAAGCCACGCCAGACCCTTCGCGGCCAGGAGGGCCGACAGGAGCGCCATGACCGAAAGCCACGTCTCCGGCACACGGAAGGCCGAGAACATGGGGAAAAACTCGAACATCGGCCGGTTAATGAACGGCAGGTTTTCTCCGAGGGCAAACAGGATCATGACGAGGATCCCGATGGACAGCGACAACGTCTGCCGATCCCGCGCTCGCCAGAATCCCAGGATGACCAGGAAAACCGTGACCATCCCGAGGTAGTGCGGCCCGCCCGTGAAGGTCTTTGGCCCCCAATAGGCAGGACTGGCCCCGCCGTAGGCGTCGGCAATGAGCAGGGTGAGCAGTTCGGAGGGTCCCTGGCTCCAGGCCATGGCGTATTCCCATCCCATACCGCCCTCGGCACCACCGGATGCGGCGCCCCGGGTGGTAAAGGGCGTGACCTCGGCGTGGGACAGGTACGGCTGTGCCACCATCATCAACCCAAGTACGGACCCGAGCGCAAGAAGGCCTGTGGCCCGCAGGAAGGCGGCCCGGTCTCCGCCACGCAGGGCATGCACGCCTTCCACGATCCACCAGATGCCTGCCGCGATGGTCACGTAGTAGGTGATCTGGACGTGACCGGCGCGGAGGTTGGCCGCCAAGGCCACGGCAAAGAGCAGCGCCGACACAATCGATCGGCGGTCCATGGCGTACACGAAGGCCAGGAGCATCCACGGCGCCCAGGCCAGTGCGATGTACTTGGAATTGTGGCCTGCCGCCAGAAGGACCGGCATGTAGGTGGTAAATCCGTAGGCGACGGCGGCTACCGCTGCGGAAAAGGACTCCCGGGTCATTCGGAACGCAAGCAAATAGGTCCCGATGAGCAACAACCACATGTGCGACGTCGGCCAGAACAGGTGGCGCAGCTCGCGCATGATCAGATCCACCTGCGGAATGCTCAATTCCGGGGAGATCATGTAGCCCGGCATCCCGGCAAAGACCCGGCCTGCCCAGAGGGCCGCTTCCCCGGTTTCGGCCTCGGCCGCAAGCATGGACTCGGCCATGGATCGCCACTGAACAGCGTCCGTGGCAATGAGCTGCTTGCCCGAGAAGTGGATGGGGGCAAAAAAGGCCACGGCCAGGATCATCAGCAGGCCGATGCAGATGGCGTGACGCTTTACATCAGTGAGGGAATCGAACGCCGAATGCCAGGCAGGAGTGGATTCCGGGGTCGTTTTCCGGGATGAACGGGACGACGAACGCGCCGATGGTTGGCTCACGAATACTCTCCGGGGGTTTCTGGCGGCAGGAATGGCGCAAAGCTACGGCACCTGCCGGACACGGTTCCTGTCGAATGGCGTCCGTCACTCGGCTACCGCATCGACCATGGGCCCAGCGGCTGGTTCGGCCCCGGGTTCGGGAGGAAGGCCCAGCCGATCCAGCATTTCTGCCCGCACGCGGGCCGTGAGACGGGGGATGTCGGCTCGTGTCCACCCGCTGATGTCGATGGGCGCCCCGAAATGGATGTGAATGACGCCCGGACGGGCGGTTCGGGTTTTCTCATTGAAGAGCCGGTAGCCGTTGACGATGGTAACCGGAATGACCGGCACTTGGGCCTCGATGGCCAACAGGAAGGCACCGCGCTTGAAGGAACCCAGGGTGCCGCCGTGGGAGCGGGATCCCTCAGGAAAAATGGCCACCGAAACGCCTTGTCGGATCTTCTCCCCTGCCTCCCGCATGGTCTCGATGCTGCGTTTCGGGTGGGACCGATCAATGAATACGGAAGGAGAGGAACGGATGGCGGGCCCCAGGAACGGCACGCGTTCGAGTTCGGCCTTGGCCACCCAGCCGAATGGCACGGGAATGGCGGATCCTACGGCCGGAATATCCAGCGCCACCTGATGGTTGATGGCAAACACGAACGAACCGGTCCGGGGCACCTGCTCGGTGCCATGGGTCCGCACCCGGATGCCCACCCCCGACATCATCCCGATTCCCCAGATCCGGGACCAGACCATGAATCCGCGAGGATTGCTGCTGATCAGGAACGTGATCACTGTTCCGATGCAGCTGAACACCGTCATGATGGCCGCCCACAGCATGGCCCAGAGGAACAATATGCGTTGCAGGATGACCATCGACTGGATTGGGGCGCTTTCCGGGTGTGCACGACAGGGTGGCTACCGGGCACCGATCAGGCGGGCAAAATGCACAATTCGCCCGGATATTGAAAGGGATGCTTGGCGCCACCGTGTATTCTGGAGCCGCATACAACCCTTGTCGGGATCGGCCGGATCCCGGAGGGCTGTCCTTCTTCCATCCCATCCGAGCCACGCCATGAAACGATCCGCTGTCCTTGTCGCTTTGATGCTTTGGTTTGTCGCGGATTCCACCCCGGCCCTGGCCCAGATCAAGGCATTCCTGCACGTGGCCGTAACGGGGTCCACCTTCCGCGGCGGAAGTCTTGAGGATGCCTCTCCGATTTACCGCTTCGGCGGCGGCGGCGGACTGCGCTACGTGTACCCCAGCGGAATGGAGTTCGAAACCGGCGTCGACTACGTGGTCAAGGGCGGAGAACTGAGGGGTACGCTCGAGGATATCCCGATTGTGGGCATCTCGGAAATCACCTACGTATCCCTTCCCATGCTGGTCGGATACCGGCTTCAAACATCCGGCCGCGTCCAACCTCGGGTGGTGTTTGGCCCTTCCATGTCCTTCAAGACCGACGCCAGGATCACCTATCGTGCCGTTGGCGGCGACATCGAACAATCCAACACGGATGATGGCATCCAGAAACGGGACCTGGGATGGGTTTTCGGCGTGGATGCCAATACCCGGCTGGGGAGCGAAACCCTGACCACGGGCCTGCGGATCACCCTGGGCAACTCCAACGCGCGCACCGCCGACCCCGAAGTGCTCCACACCACCTTCGGATTCTACACCGGCATCGTGTTCTGATCGCCGGCCGGCCGGCGCGGCTTCAGCGGATGGCTTCCATGAGCCCCCTTGCCACGCGCAGGGCCTCGTCCACGGCCAACGTTGTCGCTTCGTCCCGCAGCACCATGGAGCGGGGGCGCCATGGCCCGAAACCGAATCCGGCTTCCGGGTCGAAGGGGGAATAGACAGGCCAGAGGGTGACGGGAATATCCAGGTCGGCCTGGCCCGATACGAGCCGGGGCCAGTCACATCGCTCGTCGGCCGCCATCCGTACGACATGGATTCCGAGCACGGCCTCCTTGTCCCAGGGCAGGTGACGCAGCAGGGCCTCTCCCCCCTGACAGGCATCCCACGTTCCACTGATGAACACGATCATTGTGGAATGCGGCAGGAACGCCCATTGCCGTTGCATCGTGGTCAGCCGACGCGTGGCCTCGAGCACGACCGCCGCCGGCAGCGACAGGTCCCTTCCATCGGTCCAGCTCTGTTCCCGTTGAAGACCGAATCCATCGAGCGGTGCCACCAGCACGACAAGCGAGTCCCGAAGAAGGGGATCCGCGCCAGCGAGGTACCCCATCACATGCATCGGGGCCGTTGTGACCTCCTCGACGACATCCACTTCGAATCGCCATCGGGCCTCCTCGGACCACGAAGCCTGTGCGCCGTCACGCCAGCGCAGGAAGTCCGCCCCGGGGATGGACAGCCCCTGGCCGGATGCCCGCCAGCGCTGCGGTATGTCGGTGATCAGCATGTCCCTTCCGGGGAGCCAACGGGTGGTATCCGGGTCGATGACCCGCAGATCCAGGCGGTTCGCCCGTCGGATCATGGCCGCGTATTGCCATCGGTACTCGCCTTGCAGGACGGGTTGGATGCCCATGCCGCGCAATCGGCCGGCCACATAGGCAGCTGCTCGGCCGAATCCTCGGGTAGCCGTCTGCCGGCCTTCCATGTCGGCCCCATCCAGGGTTTCGATATGCTGGCGAACCCTTTCCGGTGACCAAGCGAGTTCCCGGGGCTCCTCCCGCAGAAGGGTCGGCGGCGAAGCGGATGTGCATCCGCCCAACCAACCGAGGAATGCCAGCAGGACCAGCCCGAGCGGAAGCCGTCGAGAGAAGATATGCGTCAAAAAAGACATGGGAGGAAGATACGCCGATCTTCCTCCCATGACGCCGGACCGTTGAAGGGCCCGTTTCCTGCGTTCTGGGTCCCTATTTGCGGGTCTCCACCTTGTTGCCAGCCTGTTCTGCCTGCTTCTTGTCGAAGCGCTCCAGCGTGCGGCGAACGGCATCGCGTTGCTGCTCGAGCAGTTCATCCGGCAGACCGCGGGCCATGCGTTGACGGATCGGGTCCACCACGTTGGCTTCGAGCGAGATGACGAGTTCCTTCTGGGTCACCTGGCGCTGGGTACGTCCAAAGATGTAGCGGAATCCGAAGAACCACCGCGGAAGATCCTTGAGTACAGGTACGCCACGGCGTGAGGAGGATTCCTCTGTACTGTAGAGACCCCCGATTACGGTCTGTTCCCCATCCAGCATGAGCAACTGCGTGTTGGCCATCCAGCGGGGTACCCGCTACCCGGACCGCTACGTGATCATGGCCGGGGACATCGATTCCCGGAATTCGGATGGCTCGGATGGCGTGGGCGATGCGCCCGGAGCCAATGACAACGCCTCGGGAATGGCCGGCGTACTGGAGGCGGCGCGTCTCCTGAGCCGGTATGATTTTCCCACCAGTGTCCTCTACGTGGGCCTCTCCGGTGAGGAGCAGGGCCTCTGGGGGGGTGCCCATCTGGCGGCGCGGGCCGTCACTGAGGGCTGGGATATCGTGGGCGTCCTCAGCAACGACATGATCGGCAACATCGAGGGCGGGGATGGCGTGATCGAGAACAGCACATTCCGGGTGTTCTCTGAGCCGACGCCGGTCACGGAATCGGATCGCGACAGGGCACGGCGTCGGATCGAAGGCGGCGAAGTGGACGGCGTCTCGCGCCAGCTTGCCCGCTACGTGGACCGCTTGACGGAAACATATTTCACCAACCTCGATGCGCGGATGATCTACCGACTGGATCGTTTCGGCCGCGGAGGACACCACCGGCCGTTCAACGATGCCGGCTTCCCGGGCATCCGCATCATGGAGACCCACGAGAACTACGTCCGGCAGCACCAGGACATCCGCGTGGAGGACGGTATTGCCTACGGGGACGTGATCGAGGGGGTCGATTTCGAGTACGCGGCCCGCCTCACGGCGGTGAATGCCGTCGTGCTGGCAGGCCTGGCATGGGCGCCGCCTGAGCCGGACGAAGTCCGGATCGGCGGCGCCGTCCAGCCGTCGACCACCCTGCAATGGGATGCGGTGGTTGATCCGGATCTGGCTGGCTACCGGATCTGGTGGCGGGACACGACCGCCCCGCAATGGACCCATTCACGGTTCATCCCGGCCGGCACCACACAGTTCACCCTCGAAGGCATGGTCATCGACAACTTCCTTTTCGGCGTATCGTCCGTCGGACGGGACGGCAACGAGAGCGTGGTTGTCTTTCCGTCCGGCCGGCTGCAGCGCTGATCGGCGTCCGGGTACGGAACCGCACGGTGGCCGGCTCCAGGACCCGAATCGTTCGCTTCCAGGGCCGACGTCATTCGTCCCCGGGGCCGTAAATCAGGATCTGCATGGTGCCGTCCACATCGATGTACCCGCGGTACATGCCTTCGGTGTTGAACGGCATGGCAATGGCCCCCGTGCGGTCCAGGGCCACGATGCCGCCCGTTCCGCCCAACTGCGTGAGCTTGTCCATCACGACGGCATCGGCCGCGGTCACCAGATCCTCCCCGAGATAGTCGATGCGGGAGGCGATGTCATGGGCCACCACGCCGCGGATGAAGTACTCGCCGTGCCCCGTGGCCGAGATGCCGGCCGTGCGGTTGTCGGCGTAGGTGCCGGCGCCGATGATCGGGGCATCCCCGATGCGGCCGTATTTCTTGTTGGTCATACCGCCGGTAGACGTGCCCGCGGCGATGTTGCCGTTCACGTCCAGGGCCACAGCGCCCACGGTGCCGAACTTGTCGCCATTGGGGGACAGCGGCAGATCCATCGGCACGGAATGGTCATATGGCAGCGACGAGGTGCCTGCAGCTTCCTCCTCCAATGCCCGCCGAAGGGACAGGTACCGGCGTTCGGTGTAGAAATAGCTGTTGTCCACCATCTCGAGGCCGTTGGCTTCGGCATAGGTCTCGGCGCCGGCGCCGGCCATCATGACGTGCGGGCTCTGCTCCATGACCACCCGTGCCAGGGCAATCGGGCTCTTGACCCGCTTCACGCCGGCGACGGCACCGCTGTTGCGGGTCGCCCCGTCCATGATCGATGCATCCAGCTCGTTGGTGCCCTCACTCGTGAAAACGGCTCCCTTGCCGGCATTGAACAGCTCGGACTCCTCCATCACCTGGATGGCCGCAATCACGGCGTCCAGCGCCGCTCCACCTGCTGTCAACACCTGATGCCCGGCCTGGAGCGCCTCCTCCAGCTTGGCCCGGTAGGCCGCCTCGGTCTCTTCGTCCATGTTGGCTTTGAGGATCGTTCCCGCGCCCCCATGGATCACGATGGCGGTCCTGCCGGTGGCCGGCTCGACGGCCGGCGCATCAGACGGGACCTCGGTGGTACAGGCGGCCAGCAGCGGAAGCACGAGCAGCAGGGCCAGCAGGCGTTTCATGGGAGTCTCTGTCAGGTTGGATGGGTCAGACCGCCTTGACGACGATCATGGTCAGGTCGTCGGACAGCACCGGGGCATTGTCCGTGAACTCGCGGACGGCATCCCGGACACCGTCCAGGATCTCCTGGGCCGAATTGTGACGCAGCTCGATGAGCAGGGGTTCGAGGCGCTCCTCTCCCCACTCCTCGCCGTCGGGACTCATGGCTTCGGTCACACCGTCGGTGAACATGGCCAGCACATCCCCTTCATTCATCGTAACTACGCCCTTCTCGTAGGGCATGCCCGCCATGACGCCGAGCAGGAGACCGCCCTTCTCGAGCAATTCCATCGAACCGTCCTTGCGCACGAGGGTGGCCGGGTTGTGCCCTGCATTCACGTAGGTGAAGGTGCGATCCCGTTTGTCGTAGATGCCGTGGAAATAGGTGATGAACTTGTCGAAGCCGGTGTTCTCGGTGATGACACGGTTCATGTGCGCCGTGGCTTCTTCAATGGAAATATCCAGCGGTACCAGCACGCGCAGACAGGCCTGCAGGTTGGACATCAGGAGGGATGCAGGAACCCCTTTGCCGGTCACATCGGCAATGGCGTAGAGGATCCGGTTTCCGTCCAGCTTGATGGCGTCGAAATAGTCCCCCGCCACGTGGCGGCTCGGCAGCGCGAGGCTGGCCGTGTCGAGCCCCTCGAACTTGGGCAGTCGGGAGGGCTGGAGGCGTTCCTGGATTTCACGGGCGAGCCGCATTTCCTCCTCGAGACGCTCTTTTTCGATCTGCTCATCGACCAGATACGAGTTCTGCAGCGAAACGAAGGCCAGGTTTCCAAGGGCGTAAAGGAATTCGATCTCGTCGGGCTGATACTCCTGACCCGTCATCTTTGCGCCCAGACACAGCAGCGCCCCCGTCTCCCCTTTGTGACGGATGGGGAGCACCATCTTGAACCCTTCCTCCACCAGCGACTCACAGCCCTTCGGAACCTCCTTGTCCTCGATAAGGCACATCTCCTTGACTTCGGCCAGGGCGTTGACCACATCGGGGGTGAGCTGATCCTTGCGGATGCCCTTGTGCGTAACCACTTGAACAACCGCCTGGCCCTCCTCTCCTTTCGAGACACTCCGGATGAGGAAGATGTGCTTCATCACGGTCAACTGGCCCATCAGGGCAAACGTGAGCAGCTTGACCAGGCTTGAGCGGTCCACCGTGGAGTTAAATTCCTGGGACAGGTCGAACAGCGTGTTGAGCTGCTGCACCTTGGCGTCCAGGTCCCGGTTGGCAATCTTGAGCTCCTCGACCATGAGCGAATTGTGCACGGCCGCCGAGGACATGTTGACCAGGGAGGCCATGAACTCGAGCTCCTGTTCGCCGAATTCCTGTTTGGTGAACTTGGCTCCCAGGCCGATGAGACCGATTTCCCTGTGGCCGAAAGCCACGGGAAAAACCAGCTTGATTCCGTACTCCCTGAGCGCTTCAGGGACCTGCTCATCGTGCATCGTGGCATCGAGCTTCAGCGGCCCCAGCACGAGTTCGTCATCCTTCTTGAGTCCTGCGATGCCCATCACCGAAGCCACGTTGTACGCGGACCGGAGCGGATTGAAAAGCAGGGCCGTCCCCTTCGTGACCAGCAGCTTGCCCATTGCGGTGCGCAGCAGGTTGCTGAGGACGAATTCCAGGTCCAGTGAGGAGCTGAGCAGCTGGCTCGTCTCAAAAATGGCGCGCAGATCGAATCGGTCGGTCTTGCGCAGGTCGGGGGCCGGGTCGGTCATGACGGTCTGGATGCGGAAAGGGTCGGCAATGTACATACCAGATCCCAGTCATGAGCAGAAAACCAACCTTGGGGATCCCGGATCGGCGAATCACTCCCCGTCCAGATGGATCACTTCGGCCTGGTGCGGCCGGCCGTCAGCCAGATGCAGCCGCACCATCGTCTTGACCTGCTGGAACCCCTGACGGCCGGCCGCACCGGGGTTGATGAACAGCATGCCCCCCAGTTTCTTGACCCGCTCGATCTGCAGGATATGGCTGTGCCCGCAGATGAAGACGTCCGGCGGATCCACGGCCAGCGCATCACCAAGGCCGCGCTGCCATCGCCCGGGCTTTCCGGCTATATGGGTCATCCAGAAGCGCACCCCCGCCATCTCGAAACGATCATGTTCGGGATACGGATGGCGCAGGTCCCAGCCGTCCACATTGCCCCAGACCGCGCGGACGGGAGCAATGGCGGCAAGCTCATCGATCAAATCGATCGATCCCACGTCGCCCGCATGCAGGATGAGGTTCACCCCCTGCAGCTCGTGCGCAAGATTCGGATGCAGCCAACCGTGGGTGTCGGAAAGAATGCCGATGACGGCCTTTGGATGTTGGCTCATGCGTGCCTTGTTCAGCGAAGCATGAAGCGGATGCCGATCCGGGTCCGGGACCGGGGCCAGTCATCGCCGGGACGCGCCCACTGCCTGAGTGGAACGCCGAGATAGGGCGCAAACTGGTAGCCGGGGCGCTCAATCTGCAGCCCCGAACGGATCCATACCACGCCGCCGGTGAACCGGGTGGCTGCGCGATCGGTATCGGCAACGGTGTCCTCTCCCACCTGCCACTCGAGCAGGTTGAACTTGCCTCCCTCGGCCATGAAGGCCACGAACAGGTTGCTGCCTGCCGGATCGAAAAGGATGTTGTGGCTCCAGGAAAAGTGCATCTCCCAGCCTTCCGTCCGCCCGCGGACCTGGAGCGTGGTCTCGCCGGATGTGGAGGGCAACGGATCGCCCGGATCAATCGGGGTATCGATGGACTGCAGTTCCTGGAAACCTATGCGTACCCGTCGGATGCCGATGCCGAAGTCCTGCGTGACCAGTGCCGACAGCGGCGTGGAGTAGAGGAAACCCAGATCCGCCTGCGGAAATCCGTTGGTCCCGTCCGAGGACGGGTCGATGGCGAACCGCAGGGCGTAGTCCACCCCTTCTTCGAGCCGGTAGTACTTCAGGGCAATCCAGCTGAGATCCATGCTGCGCCCGGCGCCATTGCCCGAGGCATCGACGTAGAAACCGAGATCAAGATGGTCGGCCAGCCGATAATCCAGACGCAGATGCATTCCGACGGCAGTACCCGCCACGGCGGACACGGCCGTGGCCTCGGACTGAAGCAGTCCGGGAGGACGGTAGGTCAGCTCAGCAGAAACGGCGTAGGCGTCGAAAAAATGCCGGGTGGCGCTTTCGCCCTGGTAGAAGGGATCGAACGTCTGGATGGGGCGCTGCGCCTGGGCTGGAACCAGCCATCCCAACAACACCAGAAGCCCGAATCCCACCCGGGCGGCCCGCAGGTCGCGCGTGGATTTCGCCGGATGGTGCTTGGTCATGGCGCCGAGGGAAGGATCAGCGGAAAGGGGTTGGACGCACGGTACCGGCCGGTGTTCGTCAGACGTCGGGTCAGATTTCCATGGACTGTCCCGGAGCCAGGACAAAGGGCGCCTGTCCTGCCCGACGCATCCTCTCCGCCCAAGCCCGGATGTCAACCCGTATCGGGGGAAACGTGTCGTAGTGGCATGGGACGATGCCTGCCGCGCGAAGCAAGGCCGCTGCGCGGACCGACCCCTCCGGGCCCATCGTAAACACGTCGCCCACCGGAAGGATGGCAAGGTCGATGTCATGGCTGTCCCCGATCCATGCCATCTCGGCAAAAGGTGCCGTGTCCCCGGCCACATACACGCACCGACCTTCCGCCTCAACGACGAACCCGCCGGCCATTCCGCCATAGGCGCCGTCGGGGAACGAGGAGGAATGAAGCGCCCAGGTGTTGGTGACCCGACCCCACGGAAGATCCAAGCCTCCACCGGTGTTCAGGGATTGGGTGTGTGTGATCCCGTGGTGCCGAGCCAGATACTCCGTGATCTCGTAGTTGGCCAGTACCAAGGCACCGGTCCGTGCGGCGAGGGCCGGGGTGTCACCGAAATGGTCCCCATGCGCATGGGTAACCAGGATGACATCGGCAGCCAGATCCTCAAGCCGGGTCACGGCAGACGCCAACGGGTTGTCGGAAATGAAGGGGTCGATCTGGATCACGACCCCCTGGGTCTCGAGTTGGAAAGCCGAGTGTCCGTAAAAGGTCAATCGCATGCTACTTCATCAGGATCATCTGGTGGGTCTGGATGCCTGTTCCGCTTTCCATGCGAACAAAATAGGTGCCGGTGGGAAGTGAGTCCGCCTGGAACCCCACTTGGTACCGGCCCGGGGCATGGTGTCCGTCCACCAGCGCCGCCACCATCTGTCCCGAGAGATCCCAGACCGATACCCGGACCATCTGGGGCTCAAGGACCTCGAACCGGATGGTGGTGGTCGGATTGAACGGGTTCGGAAAATTGCCTTCCAGGATTACCGTGCTCAGGTCGGCCAGCTGGCCTAGGCCTGCCTTTATGGCGGGCGAACCGTCCCCGGGGCCATCGGCATAGATGGGGACCACGCGGTAATGGATCACGCCCTGCGGCACAGCCCGATCCATCCAGGCCAGGCGCGTCTCTCCGGCCAGCGGAACCAACGTGGCCACCCGTTGGAACGTCGTACCGTCCAGGCTCCGTTCGATGACGAAACGGAGCGCCCCGGGATCATCCGAAACGAAGGACAGCCGAAGGCCGCCCTCTTCCACCTCGATCCGGATGTCGCTGGGCGCGGCGCGGAAGGAAAGGAGGCTCGGCACGACGTCCAGATCCCGTTCTTCCCGATCGGAGGGGGCATCCCGGGCTTGACCGAAGTGGACCTCCCATGCCGGACGCACGCCCGGGGCTTCTCCCTGTCGACCCAACGATGCAATGTCCTTGGACGAAAGGACCCTGTCGAACAGATGCAGTTCGTCCACTTCGCCGCCGAAGGAGGCCACATCGGCATCGGCGCTGGCTCTGGCACCAACCTTCAGATAGCCCGAGCGCCAGCTGGACGCCATGGAAACGGGCAGGGACAGGGAGTCCTGGGCCTGACCATCCACATACAGGCGCATGCGGGCGGCGGCGGCGTCCCAGGACATCACGACGTGGCGCCATGCGCCGTCTGCTACCGGCTGAAGGCTCCGCATGCCGTAATGCCGCTGCCCGTTCCCGGTGAAAGCGGCCAAACGGCCGTTGGGGTCGATCTCCATCTCGAACGGATAGGCCACCTTCTCATCGCCCGACCAGGAGGACCACAGGATGCCATCTGCTTGTGCCGTCCTCATCCAAAGCGAAGCCGTCCAAGAACCCTGGAAAAGGGAACGTCGGGCCAGATATCCCGGCGCGGGATCCTGATCGCGATCCAGTCGCAGTGAGCGATTTGCTGCACGGTGTGGCCGGGTGGCCACCGACCAGGTGACCTCCGCACTCTGGTCATCCCGGTCAGCCCGCTCTCCGCGGCGCATCAGCGTGGGGGCCACGCGTACGGTGGCGCGATCCGTGCGCCCCGCGCGGAGGCGCAGGAAAAGTGTTGTTCCGCGGGCGACCCGCATGCCGGACGTGTCCACCTGCCAACGATCGGTTCCGTCCTCGCGGATGGGCGCCAGCCGCGTTTGTTGCGTTAGATCCGGGTCCGGAATCCGGACAGATTCGAGCATCCAGCCCGGTGGCACGTCTATCCTGAGACCGGCCAGGGGTACATCGCCTTCCCACGCCAGGAACAGACCGACGGGCTCTCCGGCCACAACGGCATCGTGCGCCACGTGGCTCACGCGCAATTGGGCATGGGCCAGCGGCGCGGCTCCCAGGACCAGAAGGCACAGGAGCCACACCGGGTAACACCGGAGGCGGTTTGCAATCGCCATGGGAAACGGGGGGATGAGGTCGACCGGGGTGAGGTGTGGGAACCACGGAGTGGGGAGACCCGGTCGGAGGAAAATCTAGCCGGCCGGTCGGGTGAAGTCAAGGTGGAACGCCAAGCCCTCGAAATACACTCAGATAAACCATCCCCAAAAGAGACCCTGATCATGAACGTACTGGTTACCGGAGGAACCGGATTCGTGGGGCAGCACGTAGTGTCTGCCCTGCTTGACGCAGGACACGCGGTTCGCTGCCTGGTCCGCTCCAGCGCCCCCTCCCTCCCGTCCTCGGTCGAGCAGGTCCAGGGCGATGTCCTGAAGCCGGGATCATTGCATGCTGCCGTCAATGGTGTGGATGCCGTGGTGCACCTGGTTGGCATCATCGAGGAATTCCCGAAACGAGGCATCACATTCGACGCCCTCCACCGCCAGGCCACCGCCAACATGGTGGATGCCGCCCGCAAGGCCGGCGTTGGGCGCTGGGTGCAGATGAGCGCCAACGGTGCCCGTAAGGACGGGGTCTCGGGGTACCAGACCAGCAAGTGGGCCGCAGAACAGATCGTGGCCGGAGCAGGGTTCGAGCATTGGACCATCCTCCGCCCCTCGCTGGTCTTCGGTGCCCCTGCCTCCGACGTACCCGAATTCGCCACCCAGCTCGTTCGGGATCTGATCCGACCCTTCCCAAGCTGGCCGGTGTTCGGAGACGGATCGTATGCCATGCAGCCGATCCATGTCCGGGATGTGGCTCAGGCCTTTGCCAGCGCCGTGACCCTTGAGGCCGCCCACGAAAAAACCTGGTGTCTGGCGGGTCGGGAGGCCCTGCCGTTCACCGAGATCCTCAAGCGCATCGCTTCGGGTGCGGGCATCCGTCACAAGCCGATGATCTTCCAACCTCTCTGGATGATGCGGCCGATCGTAGGGCTGCTCGGAGGGATCGTGCTGCCCATCAGCACGGACCAGCTGGCAATGCTGGTGGAAGGCAACACGTGCGACGCGCGCAACGCCGTTGAGGCATTCGGCCTGGAGCTTCTGCCTTTCAACCAGAAAAACCTGTCCTATCTGGCGCAGTCTGCCTGACGCAGTAAGAGCGCTGTTGACCACGGAGCCGGGCTCAGTTGACCATGGAGCCGGGCACGCGGACGACACGAAGCAGGATGGATGTGACGACCCGGTTGCCGAATTCCACGCGCATGCCGCAGCTGCCGATTAACTCCCGGTTGATGCACTTCCCACCCCAGGTGCAACCCGTTATCGACGTGATGAATTCCGTGGTGTAGTGGCGGTCGAACCAGCCTCCGGACACGGCAAACCGACCGTCCGTCAGGAGGCGCGCGGAGTAGACCGAGTTGCGGGTGTAGAGCATCACGATGTCCCCCGCCATCAGGTCGGACCGACGGATGCCTACCGCCTGACCCGCATGTTCGGTCAGGGCGGCCAGGCTGTGCGCCCGCGTGTGCTGTTCGTGGTGTTGACCCGGTGTATCCACGTGTGCTGTGTTCAGTCCCGACTCAGGGAGCGCGCCAGCCTGGCCGCCCGATCCTCATCGGAAGCGTGATCCTCATCGAGCCGAAGTACTCCCTCGGCAATCCTTTCCCGTTTTTCCCGGGCCATGGCGTCCCAAGCTTCGCTTGTTACGATGGCTTCGAGGTGTTGGATTCGTTCGATCAATTTTTCCTGGCTGCTCACCAGGTCCCGCACGTTGCCCGACTGCTGATCGATGGAGCGGCGTACGTCGGTAGCGTTGCGCTCCACGTCAACACGCGTCTGCGTGACCCCCCTGATCAGGGCATGGATGCCGTAGATCAGGAAGGGGAGTGCCAGGGCAACAGCCATGGCGCCGATGACGACGAACCAGGAAGTGGACATGGATTCGGGGTGCTGGGCCGGAAAGAGAACG
>JAQCDI010000020.1 GCA_027620595.1 Bacteroidota bacterium
CTGGCGTGTCGGCTGCCCTTCGCCATCGACGAATCCGATTGCGTCAACGAGGCCTTTGCCTCCTATATGGCCACCCGTGATCTCGGCCAGAAGCGCATCGTGGATCTCTGGACCTATTGCTATGTCCGGCGCTACTTCCTGATAAAATTCCTGCGGGAGACCCGCTTCCAGGCCAGCGAACTCGACCAGGTGGTCGAGAAGACGTATCGAAAGGTGGAGCGCGCGCACACGGCCATCGAACGCCACGACCGGTACGCCCAGTGGGTCAGTGTTGTGTGCCGCAACACGTTCGTCAACTTCGTATCCCGGCGGCAACCATTGACGGGCCTGGAGACCTGCGATTTCCCGGCCGAGGAACTGGACCGTGCCCGGGATCTGGATGTGAATGCGGGCATGATCCACGCAGCCCTGCTGCGCTCCATTGCTGCCCTTCCCCTATTCCTGCAGGCCACGGCCCGCATGCGGTTCGTCGAGAACCTTTCGAACGAGGAAATCGGTCGCATCGTGGGCAAGAGGACGCCGACCATCCGGGCCTACATCCACAAGATCAACAAACGATTCCGGTCCGATCCCGAACTCTGTGCCTGGGCCGAATATCTGCTTCGGGATTGAGGTTATGTCTCGCTGCTTCCTGTGTCTGGAGATAAAAATAACCCCCACCTGACCATGACTGACCGATTGAAGTCTTCCATCCGAGTAGCTGGTGTGCAACCCCGGACACGACGTTCGTGGTGGGTCGTGTGGGCTGCGCGTTTTCGCGCCTTGCCCGATGAAGCTATCCTTTCGGAGGCCCGCCGGCTTGCTGACCCCGCCCGGGATGAGGACCATCTGGGGTTCTGGGCCTTTTTCAGGCTGGCTCCCTCGGCCATGTCATCCCGTCTGACGTTGGCCGCTTCGCGGTTTGCCAACCGCGCCGAACGGGACGATGAGCGGCCCCGGATGCTCGACGTGGTCGAGGAGCGGATGCGGCAATTGGAAGGAGGGAATGCCGAGCGACATTTCCTTCAGATCAGCGGATACGCGCTAGAGGATCTTCCCCCGGTGGTCCGCTCCCAGGCGCCCACGGTCGCAGCGGCGGGAGTGCGCCGACCCGATCGCCCCGCGCTGGCCTCCCGGGTGCGTCCCGGGATGCTGGCCCTGATGTCGCTCCTGCTCCTGGTGGCGCTCTTTTCCCGGTCCTCGGACCCGCTGGCGCCGTCCCTGGCCGCGCTTTCCGAAGCGCAGCCCGTGATTTTCGGCTCGCTTGGGGAAACAGTGCGGGGTCATCGCAAACCCGAACAGGACGAGACCACCATGGCCTTGGTGCAGGTGCTCGAGCGCATCGAGGCGGCACGGACCTCGCTGCTCGGCATCCACACGGGGTACGAACGGGATTCCCTTGTCGAAGCCTCGCGCGCCCTGGAACAGGCCCTCGCCATGCCGGAGCTGGACGAATCGCTTGCCGGACCGCTCTCGGCGCTGAAGGTCGGCGTCGAAGCCCTGATCTCTTCTCCCGACAGAGCGCTCCGCTGAGGCAGGTTTTCGCTCGTGGCCACCGTCAGTGGCGTATGGCGTACTGCGAACAAGCCCTGGCTCAGGCGTAGGTGTTGAGCATGACGGGCATGATGAGCATCATCATGTTCTCGCCGTCCTTCTGGTTGGCGGGGGTCACCACGCCGGCGCGATTCGGAGAGGAGAACTCGAAGAGCACATCCTCGGAGTCCACATTGGAGAGGACTTCCGTGAGGTAGGTGGCGTTGAAGCCGATCACGAGCGGATCGCCATTGTAGTCGCAGGTCACGGTCTCGTTGGCCGCGCTGGCACGCTCAAGATCTTCGGCCGAGATGACCACGACGTCCTTGTCGATGGAGAGCCGGATCTGGTTGGTCATCGTGGAAGAGTAGAGTGCCACACGCTTGACGGCGGCCAACATCGTGTCCTTGTTGGCCGTCATCTTCTTGTCATTGTCCACGGGAATGACGGCCTGGTAGTTCGGGTAGGGCTCGTCGATGAGGCGGGCCAGGACGCGGGAGCTGCCGAAGTCGAAGCCGGCGTAGCCGCTGTCCACGGTCAGGGTGCACTCGTCATCGGTGGCCACCTTGGCGGCCAGCGCCAAGGCTTTCTCGGGGACGATGAAATCCATGTCCTCCTTTGCGCCGAGCTTCTCGAGTTGCAGCTTGACCAGGCGGTGACCATCGGTGGCCACGGCCTTGCCCGAGTCCCGCGTTATCTGGAAGTAGATGCCCATCATGGCCGGACGAAGGGCGTCCCGGCTGACGGCGAAGCTGGTCTTGTTGATGGCCCGCTTGAGCAGCGCGCCGTCGGTTTCGATCGAAACGGAGTCACTGAGTTCGGGGAGGGCCGGATAGTCGGCGCCGTCGTGCCCGACCATCTTGTAGTGTCCCTTGTCCGTGTCGAGAACCACGTTGAACTCCCCGTCGGCCGAGAAGCGAACGGGGACATTGGGCAGGGCGCGGAGCGTATCCACCAGACGCTTGGCCGGAACGGCCACACGGGAGGGCCCTTCCACCTCGACAGCCACATTTATCCGCTGGACGATGGAGATCTCCAGGTCCGTGGCGCTGAGACGGAGCTTTCCACCATCCTCCTCGAAGAGGATGCATTCCAGGATGGGAAGCGTGCTCTTGGTCGGAACGGCGCCGGAAACGGTCTGCAGTGCTTTGAGAAGTTCAGCGCTTGAAGCGGCGAATTTCATGGTGGTATCCCGTGGTTGAGGTGACAGGCGAAGATACCAAACCCGCGCCACCGATTGCCACCGCTCCGGCCGTTTTTAACGGCTTCTCAGGTCGATCTTGTTGGCAATCTCGTCGATGATCTCGGCAAACTTGGGGTCGGTCTCGATCTGGTTCTCCACGCTCATGTTGGCGTGGATCACCGTAGAGTGGTCCCGGCCCCCGAAATGCAGGCCGATGGTCTTGAGCGAATGTTGGGTCATACGCTTGCAGAAAAACATGGCCACCTGCCGCGCCTGCACCACTTCGCGCTTGCGGGTCTTGGCCCGGACCAGATCTTCCTCGATGCCGAAGTATTCGCAGACGAGGCGCTGGATCTGATCGATGGTCATCGTGACCCGCGTATCCGTGATCAGGTCACGGAGGACATCCTTGGCCAAAGAAAGGTCGATGTCGCGCTTGTGCAGCGTGCCGTGGGCCAGGAGCCGGATCAGCGCGCCTTCGAGCTCGCGGATGTTCGACTTGATGTTGTGGGCCACGAACTCGTAGATGTCGTCCGAGATATCGATGCCGTCCTCGACGGCCTTGCGCCGCAGGATGGCCATGCGCGTTTCGAAATCCGGCGGTTGCAGGTCGGCCGAAAGGCCCCACTGGAAGCGCGACAGCAGCCGCTCCTCGATGCCCTGGATGTCGCGCGGTGGGCGGTCGGCCGAAAGGATGATCTGTTTGCCGCTCTGGTGCAGGGCGTTGAAGATGTGGAAGAACTCTTCCTGGGTCTTTTCCTTGCCGCTGAAGAATTGCACGTCGTCGATCACGAGCAGATCGATCTGGCGGTAGAAGAGCGAGAAGTCGGAGACGCGGTTGTTCTGGATGGCCTGCACGAACTCGTTCGTGAAGCGCTCGCTCGATACGTAGAGTACCGTGGCATCAGGCCGGTTGGCGTGCAGGTAGTTGCCGATGGCCTGGATCAGGTGGGTCTTGCCGAGTCCCACGCCTCCGTAGAGCAGGAACGGGTTGAAGCTGGTGCCGCCGGGCTGCTGGGCAATGGCCAACGAGGCACTGCGCGCCAGCCGGTTGCAATCCCCCTCGATGAAGCGGTCGAAGGTGTAGTTCGGGTTCAGGTGGGAGTCCACCTGCATTTTCTGGATGCCCGGGATGACAAACGGATTCGAGATGCCTCCGCGCGGATCCATGCCCGTGGCCGTGGCCACGCCAAAACCCGAGGGAGCGCTGCGCATGCCCCCCTCGCGTCCCGTGGTGCCCAGGCCGGGCGACGTGGGCAGACTCCGCCCGGCAGCCGGCAACGGCTGCGGCTCGTTGGCCGGCTGCCGAGCGGGCAGTTTCATGACCGTACCGTCATAGCCATTCCCCTGGTCGTCCTTTTCGATGACGATATCATAGAAGAGCCGGCCCTGTGGGCCGATGACCTTGGTCACCGTCTTTCGCAAAAGCCCGTAATAGTGCTCCTCGAGCCACTCGAAATAGAAGCGGCTGGGGAGTTGCACGGTCAGCCGGATGGTGTCTCCTTCCTCCTCAAGGCGAAGGGCCTTCAGGGGTGCAAACCAGGTACGGAAGCTCTGACGGCTCACGTTGTCCTGGATGACTTCCAGACACTCTTTCCAGACCGATTCGGGCGTCTGTTCCATGGGAACGCAATAGCAGGACGGGCGCGGGGCGCCGCGTCACGTCGTGGTGGTTGGTGTGGATGGAACGGTACACAGGCAGGCATGCGGAAACGTTTGGCGGACGCCCCATCCACTATCCGGGTTGGGGTCTCCGCGACGACCACGGTGCGACGCTGCGTGCGCGTTGTCCATACAGAACGGGGAGGTCGATCCGTTTGCGGGAATCGGGCGCCAGAGAGGTCGGAATTGGATGGCGAACCTGTTTCGGGAGGGTTCTCCATCGATCCTTACCGGGTGGGATGACGCCTTTCGACTCCCGGTGCAGGGGGTTCCGGGGGCCGACATCGAAGGGTCGGAGGGGAGCGGAACCGGGGTCGCACGGGAAACGGGAAGACCGGTTTGAGCATACCAACCCGGAGGTCAAGTTTCAAGGTGGTGCCCGGGGAATTCACGGGACCACAGGCAGGAAACACGCGGCTGTCCGCGGCGGCCTTCACACGCTTTTCGGCAACTTGCGGCGCCTCATTTGATTGCGCATGCCGGGGTGAGGACCGTATCTTAACCCTTCTGTGTCCGAATCTGTCTCAGCTCCCGGACCTGCAAGTCTGCTCGATGACCCAACGGATGCCGTCATGCTCAAGGTCGATCTCCGAACCCTGAACAACGGACTTCACCATGTGGAGTTCACGCCGACGGCCGAAGATCTGGGCGTCGAGGATCCGGTTTTCCGGGACATCCATGCGGATGCCGACTTGACGGTGGATCGGGAGCAGGTCCTGGTCAGGGTGAAAACCCGGGCCGTGGCCACCCTGCTCTGTGATCGAACCCTTGTCGAGTTCGATATGCCGATCAGGGGGTCGTACACGGCATGTTTCATGCCGCGTGAGGCCATGGATCCGGACGCAGAGGACGACGACATCCTGCCCCTGGATACAGATCAGGATGAACTCGACCTTACCGATATCGTGAGGGATACACTCATGCTTGCTGTGCCGGTCCGCAAACTGGCTCCTGGCGCCGAGGAACTGGACATTCCCACCACGTTCGGGGAAGCTGCCGAATCGGAAATCGATCCGAGATGGAAAGCCCTCGAGCAACTCAAGTCCAGCTCGGAAGAGACTCCCGAGTAACCCCCAACATGCTTTTTGACAGGTAGCCATGGCTAACCCGAGAAGAAAGAATTCCAAGGCTCGCACGCGCCAGCGCCGGACGGTCTACTACAACCGCCTGAGTGCTCCGACGACGATGGAGTGCCCCAACTGCAGCGAAACCAAGCTGATGCACCGTGCTTGCCCGACCTGCGGACATTACCGTGGTCGCGCTGTCGTTGATCGCGAGAACGCCGGCTGAGCCTGCGCTCGTGCAGATCCCTGGGGAGCCCGGCAACGGGCCTTCATCCTTTGATGATCTGCCGATCGTATCTTGACCGAAGATCGGCAACGAGCCGATCCCGGTCCGCCGGATACGCTGAACCAGCACCCCGTATTCATGCCCATCCGTATCGTGGTTGATGCCATGGGGGGCGACGACGCTCCCGATGTCGTTGTCCAGGGAGCCGCAATGGTTCTCGCGGAGTCGGAACATGATGTGCACCTGATCCTGACAGGTCCGGCCGCCAAGGTCGAACCGCTGGTGAAGGAGCTTCCGGCTGCCCTGCAGTCGCATATCACCGTGGTGGATGCTCCCGATGTGATCGGGATGGATGATTCCCCTGCCACGGCCATCAAGACCAAGACGGCCTCTTCGATCCACGTCGGCCTCGGGCTCTGCAAACAGGGCAAGGCCGACGGTTTCGTTTCTGCCGGTAACACGGGCGCCGTCATGGCCGGTGGGTTCTTCATCCTGGGAAGGCTTCCCGGGGTGTCCAGGCCTTCGGTCATCGGCTATTTCCCCACCGTCAAAGGTACCTGCATCGTGCTCGACGTGGGTACGAACGTGGATTGCAAGCCCGACCACCTGGTACAGTTTGCGCGCATGGGGGCCATCTATGCCGAGCGCGTACTGGGCCTGAGCAATCCGCAGTGCGCCTTGCTCAATGTCGGCGAGGAGCCCGGCAAGGGAGACGAACTGGCCAAGGCGGCGCATGAAGCCCTTGCCGCAGCGGAAGACCTTCGCTTTGTCGGCAACATCGAAGGGCGGGACATCATGAAACATGCCGCCGACGTCGTGGTCTGTGACGGGTTCACGGGAAACATCCTGCTCAAGTTTGCCGAAAGCGTGGCCGAGATCCTGCCCCGCATGCTCGGCGCCGAAATGCAGCGCCTGGCCATGTCTCCCGAGGAGCAGGGCACGGTGGCGCGCGCTTTCGGTGGTGTGAAGGCCCGCTTCGACTACCGGGAATTCGGCGGCGTACCGCTCCTTGGCGTCGACGGCAATGTGGTGATCGGCCACGGTGGATCGGACGCCTATGCCATCAAGAACATGATCCTGGCGGCAAAATCCATGATCAGCTCGCGCGTGACCCCACTGATTTCTGAAGCCATGAACCGGTAGACATGGTCCTCCTGCCCCTTCCGTGTTCGTCCGCTACCAGTCCGCACCGAGGCTGGCCCGACTACAAAACCCCCTGATTATGCAATCCCTCCGCGCTGCGATCACAGCTGTCGGCCACTATCTGCCGGAAGATCGGCTCACCAACGCCGACTTCGAGAAAATGGTGGATACCAACGACGAGTGGATCCGCACCCGGACAGGAATCCGCGAGCGTCGCATCCTGAAGGATCCGACGAAGGCCACTTCCTTCATGGCGGCCAATGCGGCCAAGGAGCTGCTGGCCAAGCGCAAGCTGGATCCCAAGGAGATCGAACTGGTGATCGTGGCCACCGTGACGCCCGACATGTTCTTCCCCGCCACCGCATGTCTCGTTGCGGCAGAGATCGGGGCCACGAATGCCTGGGCCTACGACATTTCAGCGGCCTGTTCGGGATTCCTGTTTGCCCTGTCCACCGGAGCCCGGTTCATCGAGTCCGGCAAGCACAAGAAAGTCCTGGTGATAGGAGCCGACAAGATGAGCTCCATCGTGGACTACACCGATCGCACGACGTGTGTCCTCTTCGGGGACGGCGCCGCCTGTGTGCTGCTCGAACCCGACACCCAAGGGTACGGTCTGATGGACTCCGAGGAGCATTCCGACGGTAGCCAGTGGAATTCCCTCTGCATGCTGGGAGGCGGAAGCCTCAACCCGCCGTCTGCCGTGACGATCGAAAAGAAATGGCACTTCCTGCACCAGGAGGGCCAGCCGGTTTTCAAGGCAGCGGTCAAAGGCATGGCCGACGTTGCTGCGGCCATCGTCGAGCGCAACCAACTCACAGGCGACGATATCCGCTACCTCGTTCCCCATCAGGCCAACCTGCGTATCATCGACGCAACGGCCCGCCGCATGGGCGTAGGAATGGACAAGGTTATGCTCAACATCGAACGCTACGGCAACACCACTGCGGCCACCATCCCGCTGTGCCTGGCTGACTGGGAGGCAGAATTGCGCAAAGGGGACAACCTGATCCTGGCGGCCTTCGGCGGCGGGTTCACCTGGGGCGCGGCATGGATCCGCTGGGCCTACGACGGAACAGGGGCCTGACGAGGCAGCTTTTGGTGCTGCCCGAACGAACCACAGACACCTTATGAACGCATTTCTATTCCCCGGTCAGGGCTCGCAATCCGTAGGGATGGCCCAGGATCTGTTCGAGCAGAATGACGCGGCGCGGGCCGTGCTCGAGCGGGCCAATACCGTTCTCGAGATGGATCTGACGGGCATCATGTTCGGCTCGCTCGATCCGGCCCGCGCTGAAGAGGACCTGGCCACGCTGACCCGTACCGAGAACACCCAGCCGGCGCTTTTCGTCCATTCCATGGCCGTGATGTCGGCCTTGTCCAGGCATGCCTCCACCCCCGACATGGTGGCTGGCCACAGCCTCGGCGAATACAGTGCCCTGGCGGCCGCAGGAGCGATTTCCTTCGAGGAAGGCCTGCGTATCGTACGTCTGCGCGGAGAACTCATGGCCCAAGCGGGTGCCATTCGTCCGGGCGCCATGGCGGCCATCCTGGGCATGGAAGATGCAGATGTCGAGGAGCTCTGCCGGGAGGCCTCGAGCGATGGCATCGTGCAACCGGCCAACTTCAATTCCCCGGGTCAGATCGTGATTTCGGGAGATGTCGAGGCCGTCGATCGTGCGGTGGCCCTCGCTCCGGAGCGCGGTGCCAAGCGGGCCCTCAAGTTGCCCGTGTCCGGCGCCTTCCACTCGCCCCTCATGGATTTTGCCCGTGATGGCCTTGCCCAGGCGCTCGACACGTTGCCCATCCGCGTGCCGTCCTGCCCCGTGTACCTGAATGTGACCGCTGCGCCTACCACGGACCCCGAAGAAATCCGGCGCCGACTGGTGGAGCAGCTGATGGCACCCGTACGCTGGGCGCAAACCCTCACGGCCATGCAGGCTGATGGCGCAACGCGCTTCGTGGAAGTCGGCGCCGGCAAGGTGCTCTCCGGCCTGGTCAAACGGACCCTTGGGCGCGACGCCGAAACCCTTTCCCTGTCCTCCCCTGCCGACCTGGAAACCCTCTGATCCCATGTCCAAACGATTCGAAAACCGGAATGTGCTCGTAACCGGCGGGACGCGAGGCATCGGCCGCGCCATCGTGGAGCGATTTGCTGCAGAAGGTGCCAACGTTGCCTTCACGTATCGCAGCTCCAGGGAGGAAGCCGATGCGCTCATTGCTTCGCTGACCGGCCAGGGCTTCAAGGCCAAGGCCTTCCAGGCCGACGCGGCCGACTTCACGGCGGCGGAAACGGCCATCAATGAAGTCGTGACCGATTGGGGTTCGATCGACGTCGTGGTCAACAACGCGGGGATCACCCGCGACGGACTCATGCTGCGCATGAGTCAGGACGATTTTGACGCCGTGGTGGGAACGAACCTGAAGAGCGTGTTCAACTACGCCAAGGCAGCCTATCGTCCGATGATGAAACAACGCTCGGGACGCATTGTGAACATGTCCTCGGTGGTCGGGGTGATGGGCAATCCCGGACAGACCAATTACGCAGCCTCCAAGGCCGGCATCATCGGCTTCTCGAAGTCGCTGGCCAAGGAACTCGGCGCCCGTGGCGTAACGGTCAACGTCGTTGCTCCGGGCTACGTCGAAACCGACATGACCGGCGCGCTGTCCGATGCTGCCCGGGAAGCCATGCTGGGCGCTGTCCCCGTGGGCCGCCCAGCCTCCCCGGACGACATTGCAAGTGCCGTCCTTTTCCTGGCTTCCGACGAAGCCTCCTACATCACCGGACACGTACTGCACGTGGACGGCGGCCTGGCCATGTGACCGGGCCTTCGATCTTTCAACCCTTCTCTTCTATGTCTGACGGCCCCAAACGGAGCTATATCACCGGAATCGACCTGACCTCGCGCGCCCAGGCGGAACGCAGCGAAGCCAGCGCCCGCGAGTCCTTCACCGAACCGGATCCGCCGCTGCCATCGGCAACGGTGGACAACCTGCCTTCCCGACTGCACGATGCGGTCCGCTCCATTGGCTGGACCTCCCTCATGCCGGTCCAGCAGAAGGCCATCCCGTATCTGCTCGACGGACGGGACATGATCGTCCAGTCGCGTACCGGATCCGGAAAAACGGGCGGCTTCCTGCTGCCGCTGTTCAACCTGCTCGACGAGTCGCTCATGGCACCCCAGGCGCTGGTCCTGTCTCCGACTCGTGAGCTGGCCAAGCAGATCCACGAGGAGTTCGACCGGCTTCGGGGCAAGCACCAGATTTCGAGCGTCGTGATCTACGGGGGCGTCAAGTACGAGCCCCAGATCAAGGCCCTCAAGGACGGTGCCCAGGTCATCATCGGAACACCCGGTCGTATCCTGGATCACATCCAGCAGGGGCGGCTGCGCCTCGACGACCTGCGCATGCTGGTCTTTGACGAGGCGGACGAGATGCTCTCGATGGGCTTCTATCCCGACATGCTCAAACTGGAGCGGTATCTGCCCAAGAATCGCCAGTCCTGCATGTTCAGCGCCACGATGCCCAAGCGCGTGCGCTACCTCTCGACCAAATTCCTCAACGACCCCGGCTTCATCTCGCTGTCGAGCGGCAACGTGAGCGTCGATGCCATCGAGCACCGCTACTACCGCGTGGACCGCATGAAGAAGGACCGCATCCTGGTGCGGCTCATCGAGATGGAGAATCCCGATTCGGCCATCATTTTTGCCAATACCAAGCGGGATGTCGAGTACCTGGGACAGTTCCTCCAGAACTATGGATACGATGCAGACAGCATCTCGGGAGACTTGACCCAGCGCGCCCGGGAACGGGTCATGCAGAAGATCCGCGAAGGTCGCCTGCGCTTCCTCGTGGCCACCGATGTGGCGGCTCGCGGTATCGACATCACGGACCTGAGCCACGTCATCCAGTATGATCTGCCCCAGGATCCGGAATATTATGTCCATCGAGCCGGGCGAACCGCGCGGGCCGGCAAGACCGGCACGGCCATCACGCTCATCTCGATCGAAGAACAACGCAACCTGCTGGCCATCGGTCAGCGCTACTCCATTCCCATGTCGCAACACGAAGTACCTGACCAGAAGGATGTCGAACACCGGGTGACCGAGCGCCTCACGGTTGTCCTTGAATCCACGTTCCGCGACCGGTCCAACCTCGAAAAGGAACGCGCCGAGCGCTTCCTTCCGCTGGTGAAGGAGCTCTCCGGTGAAGAGCCGGAACTGTTGGCCATGCTGCTCGACGACCTCTACCACAAGAGCCTGCACAAGAGTGAACAGCAAAGCGCTCCGAAACGGGAACAGGATGAAAGCCATCATCATGATGGGGATCACGAGGAGCACAGCGGCCGCAGGGATCGGGGACGGGACCACAACCGTCGTCGTTGATCGCCTGCATTCCGGCTGCCCGGCCTGACGTTCATTTCCTTTTTTCGGTGCCAATTCCCATAAAGCGTCTTTCTTTGCTGGCCGCACTGGCCATCTTCCTTTTTTCCGCGGCACCCGATACGGCCGCACAGTTGGCCACGGCCGACGATGTGAAACCGGAGGACTACCGGATCTACCGCAGCGACGGTACACCCGCCAGCTGGGAGGACGTAGCCGCGGCCATGAAAGCCGCCCATGTCGTTTTCGTGGGCGAATTGCACAATGACCCGGTGTCCCACAAGGTGGAACAGGAAGTCCTGCAACGCTGGTTTGCCACCCATGGCAGTGCGGCGGCGCTGAGTCTGGAGATGTTCTCCCGCGATGTGCAGTACATCGTGGACGAGTATCTGGCCTCTCAGATTACGGACGCTCATTTCCAGCAGGCCTCAAGTCCATGGAGCAACTACGTGACGGACTACCGTCCGCTCGTGGAGTATGCCCGTGAAAACGGCCTTTCGGTCATCGCCGCCAACGCACCGCGTCGCTACGCCAACCTTGTGACCCGAGTGGGCCGTGATGCCCTGATGTCCCTGTCGGACCAGGCCCGCGGCTACCTGGCGCCGCTGCCCTACGGCGGGGCATCCGAGCGCTATACGGCGCAGTGGAACAAGGTGATGTCCGAGGCGATGGCCGCCATGACGCCGGCAAAGCAGCCGAAAGAGGAAGCCGCAAGCCACGCCATGGCGGAGGGGCACGAGCACGGCGAAGGAGAAATGGACGACGCTGCCATGGAGCACGGCAAGGAACATGACATGGGCGAAGGCCACGAGCACGGCGAAGGAGAAATGGACCATGCTGCCATGCGCGCCGAACACCACGGCGACATGAGCGACGAGGAATATGCCGCCATGCACAAAGCCCACATGGAAGGTGGCGAGGGTCATGAAATGGGCGAAGACCATGAGCACGGCGACATGCAGCACGGCGAAGGCCACGACATGGGTGAGGGCCACGAGAAGGCCGAAGCAGCGGGTTCGCCCGTAATGCCTTCTGCCGGAAGCGGTCATGGCGGCGGCTCCATGCTGGACGCGCAGTCCCTGTGGGATGCCACGATGGCCTGGTCGATCGCCGAGCACCTGACGCGTCGCCCGGGCGCCCGGGTGGCCCACATGGTTGGCGGATTCCACGTCGAGACGGGAACGGGCATTCCGGAACACATGGTCCAATACCGCCCGGGGACCCGCATGCTGATCATTTCGGTGCAGAGCGTGGACGATCCGGCCGTTTTTGCCCCGGAAGAGCACACCGGCCTGGGCGATTTCGTTGTTCTTGGCGATGCATCCCTGCCTCGCACCTACGAAACGCGCGAGCGATAAGCCGCGAAACCAAACGAAGAACGAACCTGAGCGAGGAATGTCATGCAACGACTGTCCATCCTGATGACCGTACTGGTTGCCACCCTGACCATGAGCGCATGCACCGGTGGGGAAGAGGCATTTGATTGCGCGGCCTTCCTTGCCGACGGAGCATCGATGAAAGAGGTGAATGTGGATATGCAGGAAGGCAGCGAATACGGCCGCGGATTGCTCTCGCAGTACACGTCCTTCCGCCTGACGACGGACCTGACGGTCCTCAGTGAGAATGAATGCCGGATGCTGCCGCATCTGTTTGCCGCCGCCGATCAGATGGAAGCCATCTTCTGGAAGCAGGCCTACGGGGATCGGGAAGCGCTGTTGGCCTCCATCGAGGATCCGGCGCTGCGCGAATACGCAATGATCAACTTTGGTCCGTGGGATCGTATCAACGGCAATACGCCCTTCGTCGACGGCGTGGGAGAGAAGCCGGCCGGTTCGAACCTCTATCCGAAGGACATGACCAAAGCGGAATTCGAAGCCGCCGTGGCCGCCAACCCGGATCTGGCGGGCCTCTACACGGTCGTCGTGAGGGATGCGGACGAGACGCTGAAGGCCATCCCCTACCACGAAGCCTTCGCCGAGGAGATGCAGGCGGCTTCGACGGAGCTCCTGGCCGCTGCCGAATATGCCGACGACCCGGGCCTGAAGCGGTATCTGGCGCTGCGCGCCGAAGCGCTCCTGACGGGAGACTATTTCGAGTCCGACATGGCCTGGATGGACATGAAGGACAACCGCATCGAGATGGTTGTCGGTCCCATCGAGACCTATGAGGATGCCCTCTATGGGTACAAAGCGGCCGCCGAAGCTTTCGTCCTGGTCAAGGACATGGCCTGGAGCGAGCGCCTCTCGCGCTACGCCCAGTTGCTGCCCATGCTGCAGGAAGGGTTGCCCGTGCCGGCCGAGTACAAGGCCGAAACGCCGGGTACGGACAGTGACCTGAACGCCTACGATGCCATCTACTATGCCGGCGACACGAATGCCGGATCGAAGACGATTGCCATCAACCTGCCCAACGACGAGCAGGTGCAGCTGGCCAAGGGCACGCGTCGCTTGCAGCTGAAGAACTCGATGCAGGCCAAGTTCGACAAGATCCTGGCCCCGATTTCCGAGCTGTTGATTGCCGAGGATCAGCGCCAGAATGTGACGTTCGATGCCTTCTTCGGCAACACCATGTTCCACGAAGTGGCGCACGGTCTGGGCATCAAGAACACCCTGGACGGATCAAGCACCGTTCGCGAGGCCCTCAAGGAGCACTACTCTGCCCTTGAGGAAGGCAAGGCCGACATCCTGGGTCTCTACATGGTGGCCAAGCTGATTGAGGAAGGCGAGGAAGAGGGGGACATCCGGGACAACATGGCCACCTTCCTGGCCGGCATCTTCCGCAGCGTCCGTTTTGGCGCCTCGAGCGCCCACGGCCGGGCCAATATGATCCGGTTCAACTTCTTCTCCGAAATGGGCGCCTTCACGCGGGATGAGGCCACGGGGACCTACCGCGCCGATTACGACAAGATGATCGAGGCCATGAACGCCCTGACGGAGAAGATCCTGCGCTTCCAGGGCGATGGCGACTACGCTGGTGTAGCGGCCTTCGTTGAGGAGTATGCGCGCGTGCCGGCCCAGCTGCAGGCCGACCTCGACCGGTTGGCCCAGGCCGGCATCCCGGTAGACATCGTCTTCGAACAGGGACTCGCGGCCCTGCCCAACTGACGACGGTCGTGAAGCGGTTCGCCCCAGTTCTGGTGTTGATGATCCTGGCCTCGACGGCGTGTCGGGGCCAGGAGGCATCCCGCTCCGATGTCCTGTCGGCTGCACGGGAGCTGATTGCGTCCAGGAGCACGGTAACGCTGGTCACGCTCGGCGCAGACGGATTGCCGCGCGCACGCACGATGGAGCCCTTCCAGCCCACCGAGGATTGGGTGGTTTGGATGGGGACAAACCGGGAGAGTGCCAAAGTGGACGAAATCCAGGCCCGCCCGGAAGTCCTTCTGCACTATGAGATGCCCGATCAGGCGGGGTATGTCGTGCTCGAGGGTCGGGCCGTGATCGTGGACGATCCCGCGCTGGAAACCACCTGGTGGATGCCCAAGTGGGAGGCCTTCTATCCGGACCGTGCCGCCTATGTCCTGATCCGCTTCGAGCCTACCCGACTTGAAGTGGTGTCCTATCGGCACGGATTGACCGGAGATGCGCATACGTGGGAAGCGCCCGGGGCCGACTTTCGATAAGCGGCGTGGCACGGCCTGTCCGTGACCGTACCTTCAGGTACCCGAACCCGCCCGTATCCGACATGCGATCCGTCCTGGCCGCGCTGCTTTTCCTGGCCGCTTTTCCGGCTTCATCCCACGCCCAATTCCTGGGGCCGGGAGACTTCGAGTATCCTGAAATCCCGGCCGATGTGCGCATGGCCTACGGCGCCGACTCCCTGCAATGGGGCGTTCTGCGCCTGCCCAATGGGCCGGGTCCGCATCCCGTTCTGGTGATGCTGCACGGCGGCTGCTGGGTGGGACTGCACCGACCGCGGCATGTCGAGCCCTTGATGGAGGCGCTTACGGCCCGCGGCTGGGCCACATGGAATCTGTCGCACCGGAACGCCAACGACCAGGGGGGAGGATGGCGCGGGACATTTGATGATGTGGGCGCGGGCATTGATTTCCTGCGAGAAATTGCCGATCCGTATGGCCTGGACACGACGCGCGTGGTTACGATAGGCCATTTGGCGGGTGGGCATCTGGCCCTGTGGGCGGCCACCCGGGACGACGCAAGCAGCCCCCTTGAACTGGCCGGCGCCGTGAGCCTTGGCGGCATTCCGGACCTTGAGGCCCATGCGGTACAGGACCCCAACCCCTGTGGAGATGGGGTCCGTGCGTTGCTGGGAGGCTGGCCTGATGAGGAGCCGGAGCGGTACGCTACCGCCTCGCCTGCCGAGCACCTTCCGCTCGGCGTTCCCCAGCTTTTCCTGCATGGACGTCATGATTACGTCGTGCCCTGGCAACAAATCGAGGCGTATTCCGCCTCGGCCCGGGCTGCCGGCGATGATGTAACGGTCCGCATCTTCGAGGACGCGAGTCATTTCGAGGTCATTGCGCCGTCGTCCGAAGCGTGGCAGGCGTCTATTGCTCCTGCGATGCTTGACTGGCTGCAATCGCTGGAGCCCGCGAGATAAAGTTTTTTCGGGCGAACCCTTAAGTCCGCGTTCCGGTGGTCGATACCCAAGGGGCAAGGTGTTTCCGATTGGAAGCCACTGCTCAACCCTGCAGCCCCCTACGACCATGAGAATCGACGAACACGCCCTGGCCGGATACATGGCCGGCGAACTGAATGAGACGGATCGCGCCAGCGTTACGGCAGCCCTGCTGCGCGATCACGGCGCGCGCGAATGGCTGGCCATGGCCACTGAAGCCCTCGCTGCCGCCAGGACGACCCAAAGCGAAGGCATCATGTCCCGATTCGTTTCCCGCATGGAGCCCTCACGCCCCGGCGTGAAGCGCGAAGACCGTCGCGCCGTTCCCAATCCGTTCCGGACCCGCAGGGTAGGCTGACCTCCAGCTTCTGATCCAGGCTTTCCGGGCGCGGGGAGTGTGCATG
>JAQCDI010000315.1 GCA_027620595.1 Bacteroidota bacterium
GAGCCCGATGTGGTGGTCCTCGTGTCCACCATCCGCGCGCTCAAGATGCACGGCGGTGGACCGGCCGTGAAAGCCGGCTGGGACCTGGCAAAGGAATACACGGAAGAGAACCTGGAACTTCTGGAGAAAGGGACCGCCAACCTGAAGGCGCACATCGGAATAGCGCGGAAATTCGGCGTACCCGTGGTGTGTGCGATCAACGTGTTTCCGACGGACACGGAAGCCGAGATCGAAATGGTGCGCAAGGCGGCCATGGAAGCCGGTGCGGTGGATGCTGTACCCACGTATCACGTAGTTGAAGGAGGGGAAGGGGCTCTGGCGTTGGCTACGGCGGTGGTCGAAGCGGCTCTCCAGCCCTCGCAGTTCGAATTCCTCTATCGGGCCAGCGCTCCCATCAAGGAGAAGATTGAAACCATTGCACAGCGCATCTACGGTGCAGAACGGGTTTCGTATCTACCGAAGGCCTCACAGCAGATCGAGGCATACGAGAAAGCCGGCTTCGGGGACCTGCCCATCTGCATGGCCAAAACGCACCTGTCCCTGTCCCACGATCCGACGCTGAAGGGGGTGCCCAAAGGGTTCATCTTCCCTGTCCGCGAGGTGCGGGCCAGCGTGGGCGCTGGGTTCATCTATCCCCTGGGAGGGGACATGATGACCATGCCGGGTCTGCCGGCCATTCCCGCCTTTACACGGATCGACATCGACGATGAGGGGCGTACCGTGGGCCTCTCGTAGGGCCTACTCCATCGTGATCTCGCGCGGAGTGTGCACGAAGAGCACGTCTCCGAGGTCGGGATGATTGAGGAACACCTTTTCGCGGCGCTCGGCCAGACCTTCCATGTCGAATCCGACCACGGTCAGATCCGCGTTGTAGGAATAACGGGTCACCAGACGCCGGAATGACTCTACATTGTTGGTAGGCAGGAAGCGGATGTTCTTTTCCGAAACCGGCAGACGACCTTCGGTCATGAGGTGCTTGAATTCCTCCCGCCGTTCCTCGACCTGCTCCCGGGGCAGGGCCACAAATACGCGGATCTCGGCCTGGCTCCAATCGGGATGCCCCACCAGGATGTAGGAGAGGAGGATCATCAGGTTTGCATTCTCCTGGTCGTTCCAGGTCAGCCAGATGTGGATCTTGCGCCGCTCACCGAAGTGCAGGTCCCCATGGCGCAGGACCATGAGCGTCATGCGCGTGGATCCCGCAAATTCGCACCAGGTGGTTACATCCTTGACCACATCCTCGGGATCGTTGCTCGAGAATTCGAACATGACAGCATTGTTGCTCAGTCCGGAGACGCCCGGAACCTGAAGGCTCTGCGCCAGCGCAGTGATCATGGACGGACTGATGATGGTGTTCATGTACACCGGGCTGCGCTGCGTGCGTGCCAACTGGACCAGTTTGCTCTGGATGATCTGGGACTCGCGGTAGGACTTGCTGTTGAGCGTGCCCTGGATGTAGTGCAGATAGGTGCCAAAGCCGTGCCGGTGGCAGATCCAACGCATGAACATGAGCGGGCTGCGCCGATCAAAGGTTCGATCGTTGACCATGATCACGCTCGGACGCCATTCGTCATCGGGCTGTTGACCCCGGCGACGCTGGAGTCGGATGTGCATGAATCGCGCCGTCTGGGTCATCACACCCTGGAACATGGCTGCCAGGTCGTCTCCGCCTTCGCGGGACCGCTTCATGACCTGGTAAAGGCCCGTCATTACCAGGAGGGAGGCCACGGCAAAGACGGGGTCCATCTGGAACATCATCAGCGTGCACATGAGCGCGCCGAACAGGCTGATGTACCAGCGCGAGCGGAAGCTTGGACGATAGGACGGGCGAGCCGCAAAGTGCTCCAGGAAGCTGATGGCACACAGACTGCCGTAGGTCACCATGAAAAACATGGAGATCAATCGTGCCACGACGTCCACGTTGCCGAGCAGTACGATGATCAAGGCGATGGCGCCGGTGATCAGCGTGGCATTCCGGGGCTCATTTACCACTCCGACGCCAGCCGCCAGCCACTGGTTGACGCCCTTGAGAGGTATGCTGTTGTCTCCGCCAAGGGCCTGCAACGTACGCGGTGCCACCAGGATGGACCCGATGGCCGAGCTGAGCGTGGCCGCGCCCAGCCCGATGAGGATGATGGGTCCCCAGAGCGCGATGCGTGTCATGACCAACTGATCTGTAGCCAGCAACTCGGCAGGGGCCGAATAGGCCAGTTTGATCACGATGAAGACGTAGGTGGCCATGCCCACCACGGTCGCAATGAGGGTGCCTCGGGGAATGGAGATGCGCGGATTGGCCAGATCCCCAGAAAGGCCCACGCCAGCAGTCATCCCGGTAAATGCCGGAAAGACAATGGCAAAGACAAAGAAGAACGCATCCGGATCGGCCAGGGAGCTCGACAACCCGACCGTGGAGGGGTCGAATCCTTCGACGGGCGAGCCCATGAAGAACATGATGAGCGACAGGGTCAGCGTGGCCACGACCACATAGAGTGCCTTGACGCCCAAGGAAGCGCCTTTCGTCAGCATGAGCAGGATCAAGCCGGCTGTCGCCGGTACGGAGATCAATCGGGCGTCGTAGGGGATGTGCAACGTGTTCTCGATCCAGCCGGCCAGGGGGCTGAACGCTTCGGCAAAGGCAATCATGTAGAACGCCACCGAAACGGCCTGCGACAGGAACAGCGAAATGCCGATTACGCCACCAATGGACGTCCCGAATGAGCGGGATATGATGAAATATTCTCCTCCGCCTTCGACCTTTCGGTTCGTGGCGATCTCCGCAATGGCCAGCGCCGTCGGAATGGTAACAAGATGGCCAAGCAAGATGATGGCAAGCG
>JAQCDI010000316.1 GCA_027620595.1 Bacteroidota bacterium
CCCTGCGCGCCGGATACCAGGCCGCCAACACGCACAACCCCATGGCCAATCCTGTGACCAGCACGACGTCCGACCAGCGGATGGACACCGGGTAGGCGTCGATCAGGAAATTCTCGGCGCCGGCCAGGGAAACGAAGCCGAACTGCAACTGCGCCCAGGCCAGGCCCAGGCCCAGCAGGCCGCCGAGGCCGGCACCCACCATCCCGATGAGCAGGCCCTCGGTAAGGAAGATGCGCTGGATCCCCGAGGCTGGCACGCCCATGGCGCGCAGCACACCGACGTCGCGACGTTTCTCGATGACGATCATGGTCAGCGAGCCGACAATGTTGAAGGCAGCCACCACAACGATGAGCATCAGCACAATGGAAGCACCCCACTTCTCAAGTTGCATGACGTCGTAGAGGGACTTCTGCAGGTCGTACCAGGTCTGGACCCGGAAACGCTCCCCATCCAGCCGCTCTTCGAGCCAGGCCTTGGCTTCGTCTGCCCGATCGAGATCGTCCAGTCGGATATCGATCCCCGATACCGAGCGGCCCATGCGGAACAGGGCCTGCGCTTCGGCCAGGTCCACGAACGCGTGGCTTTCATCGAAGACCGTCTCGAGCTGGAACAGCCCGCGCACCTCGAATTGTCGGATGGGAGAAGACGAGAGGACGCGCGAATACATGCGCTCGATGGCAGGAGCCGAGAGGAGCGCCACCCGCGAGGCGGGCACCCCGCCGCCTGCAGGGGAAAGCAGCAACCGCTCACCGAGGCGCCGGCCAAGTACGATGCCCGGGCGGCCATCCCTGCGCGCCAGATCGAATTCGCCAAAGGTGGTCCCTGCCACGACCCCATCCTCGCGGGGCAGCGCTGCCCCATCGAGGCCATGGACCACGACCACCTTGTTGACATCCGATTGGCTGTCGCTGACCAGCATGGCCTTGCCTTCCACATACGGCGTGGCCGAGCGCACGCCAGGTGCCTCGAGGACCACGCCCATGAGGCTGTCCTCGGGCGGGAAGCCGCGTTCGTCCACCGCTACGATGCGCACGTGGGGATCGTAGGCAATGAGCATGTCCCTAACGAACTCGAAGAACCCGTTCATGACCGAAAGGACCACGATCAAGGCGGCCACGCCGAGGGCCACGCCAGTCACCGAGATGGCCGTGATGCGCGAAATGAGCGACACGGATCTCGGCGTGGTCAGGTAGCGGCGGGCAATGAGCGAACGGTAGTCCACGAGGGATGGCCTTGGGATGGATGGAGCGTGAACAAACCAGCACGCATTCGGTTTTGCTCTCGGCCCCTTCCTCAGCCGCCACATGTCCCGCTACGCCTTCGTCCTGCTTTGCTGCCTTGCTGTATCCGGCGTCCGCGCCCAGGCGCCGGACTCCGCAGGCGTGGTCGTGGGCCAGGGAGTCGAGGTCCTCCTGACCAATTCAGGATTCGGACTGGGTGGTTTCCTGAGCGCGCCGCTCGGCCGGCAGACGTTGTGGCGTCTGGAGGTGGGTATCGGCGCGGTCAAGGACGAACGGGAAGTAGCCTTCTTCGATCGTTTCGGAAACCGGGACGTGCCCAACAAGGCCAACTATCTTCTGGAACTGCCCGTGCAGGTCGGTGCCGAACGACGCCTGTTTGCCTCGCGCATCGAAGCCGATTTCCGCCCCTTCGTCTCCGTAGCGGCCGGGCCCGTCCTCGGCTGGCTCTATCCGTACTATGACGACGAGAACAAGAACGGCCTCTTCGACGAAGGCGAGCCCACGCACGATGTCATTTCGGGGCTGGCCGGGGGATCCCTTCGAACAGGAATGGCGCTGTCGGCACACTTTGGTGCCCGTTTCGGGCCGCTCAACCGCCCCGGATACGGCGTGCGTTTCGGGTATCGAGTGACGCGCTACCGTGAGCGGATCGCCCTCATCGATGCCTCGATCCAGGAACCGCAGCGTCGGTTCGGTTCGCCCGTGATCACGGTTTATTTCGGACGCCTCGGGCGCTGAGCGCGCCTGGGGCCATCTGCCAGAGGCGTCTCAGACGTTGAACCGGAAGAGGATCACATCCCCGTCCTGGACCACGTATTCCTTGCCCTCGCTGCGGAGGACACCCTTGTCGCGGGCCGCTGCCTCACTCCCGTGGGTCACATAGTCGGTGTACTTGATGGTCTCGGCCCGGATGAATCCCCGCTCGAAATCCGAGTGGATCTGTCCGGCCGCCTGCGGCGCTTTCATGCCCTTGGTCAGGGTCCAGGCGCGCGTCTCCTTGGGCCCGGCGGTAAAGAATGTGATCAGACCCAACAGGTCGTAGGCGGCCCGGATGAGCCGGTCCAGTCCCGAAACTGAAAGGCCCATCTCTTCCAGGAATACCTCCCGCTCGTCATCGTCCAGCTCGGCAATCTGGGCCTCCAGATCGGCCGACACGACCACGACCCCGGCGCCTTCCTCTGCGGCGCGGGCACGCACGGTTTCCACGTGGGTATTGCCGTCGGGCAGATCATCCTCGCCCACGTTGGCGGCGTAGAGTACCGGCTTGGCGGTCAGGAGGAACAGCGATTTGAGCCAGGCCGCTTCGGCCTCGTTTGTCTGGATGGCCCGTACAGGCGTGCCGCTCGAGAGCTGGTCGAGCAAGCGCTCGTAGAAGGAAAGCTCTTCCTGGATCTTCTTGTCCCCGCCCTTGGCCGCTTTCTTCGTCCGGTCGATCCGCTTTTCGACGGCATCGAGGTCCTTGAGCAGGAGTTCCGTTTCGATCACCTCGATGTCGCGAAGCGGATCCACCGAACCCGAAACGTGCACCACGTTGTCGTTCTCGAAGCAGCGCACGACGTGGATGATGGCATCCACTTCGCGGATGT
>JAQCDI010000021.1 GCA_027620595.1 Bacteroidota bacterium
GCTCCCCCACCGGGGGAGCGCCCGCATTTTGCTTGGGCCCGACCGAAAGCGCTTTTCTTCACCATCAAATGACGGGAGCACCTTCGTGCCTGATTGAGAATGGCGGCTGCAAACCCGATTTTGATGTGCAACGAATCCCTATTCCCTGTCCATCTCCCCGACTCCCATGTCCCTGATCGCAGACATCCAGGCCCGCCAGATTTTCGACAGCCGCGGCAACCCGACCGTGGAGGTCGATGTCCTCACCGAAGACGGCTATTTCGGCCGGGCAGCGGTACCCAGCGGCGCGTCGACGGGCGAGCACGAAGCCGTCGAACTGCGGGACGGCGACAAAACCCGTTACATGGGCAAGGGCGTATCCAAAGCCGTCGAGAATGTCAACGAGATCATTGCTCCCCAGTTGGAAGGGTGGTATGTGGCTGATCAGGCAGAGATCGATGCGTTCCTGATCGAACTCGACGGCACACACAACAAGTCCCGCCTGGGCGCCAACGCCATCCTCGGCGTCTCCCTGGCCGTGGCCCGCGCGGCTGCCGAATCCAGCGGCCTTCCGCTGTTCCGATATGTCGGCGGGGCATCGGCCCGCGTGCTGCCTGTTCCGATGATGAACATCATCAATGGCGGACGTCAAGCGGACAACAGCGTGGACATGCAGGAGTTCATGATCATGCCCACCGGCGCCCCCTCCTTCTCCGAAGCCCTGCGCATGGGATCGGAGGTGTTCCACCACCTCAAGTCGGTGCTCCACGATCGAAAGCTCAGCACCGCTGTCGGGGACGAAGGTGGATTTGCACCGGACCTGTCCTCCAATGAGGAAGCCATCGAAGTCATCCTCCGGGCCATTGAAAAAGCCGGCTACACACCCGGAGACGACATCCACATTGCCCTGGACCCCGCTTCCAGCGAAATGGTCAAGGATGGTGGATACAACTTCTGGAAGAGCGACCCGGACCGCATCCGTTCTTCCGAGGATATGGTGGCATTCTGGGCCGACTGGGTGGAACGCTACCCCATCATCTCCATCGAGGATGCCATGGCCGAAAATGACTGGGCCGGATGGAAATCCTTGACGCAGGCCGTGGGCAACAAGGTCCAGCTTGTGGGCGACGATCTTTTCGTCACGAATACCTCCTTCCTGCAGCGGGGTATCGACGAAGGGTGCGCCAACTCGATCCTGATCAAGCTCAACCAGATCGGAACGCTGACCGAAACGCTGGATGCCATCGAACTGGCCCACAAGAACGGATACACGGCCGTCGTATCCCATCGCTCGGGTGAGACGGAGGACACGACAATTGCCGATCTGGCCGTGGCCACCAACGCCGGGCAGATCAAGACCGGTTCGGCCAGTCGTTCGGATCGCCTGGCAAAATACAACCAGCTCCTGCGTCTTGAGGAGCTGCTGGGAGACTCCGCCCGTTTCCCTGGCATGAAAGCGTTCCGGATTTAGTACATTGGGGGATCCCAACCCCTGACCGCGCATCATGGCCTTCAAAGAACGCTTCCAGGCCTTTCTCAACCGCTCCCGCATGGTGCTGTTGGGCACCGTGGCGGCTCTGGTTGTCATTTGGGTCCTGTTCTTCGACAGCCACAGTATCCTGACCAGGATCCAGTTGATGGCTGAACGATCCGAGCTTCAGGCCGATAACGAGGTACGCAAGGCCCGGGTGGCCGAACTCGAAGCCAAACTCGGCCGTCCCCTGACCGACTGGGACATTGAGGAACTGGCGCGCGAAGAGTACGGCATGAGCCGTGAAGGCGAGACCGTATACCCTGTGGTCGAAGAGTGACCGGGGTGTCGGATGCGCACTTCTTCCGGCACCTTCGATGAACGCCGGGAACGCATTGCCGGCCACGAACATACCGATCCTTCTCCTGAACTGCGCCACTTCTGCAAGATGTCCCGACTGGCCATTGGCATAGACCTGGGAGGCACGTCCATCAAGGCTGGCCTCGTGTCCGAACGCGACGGGCTCATCGAAGAGCGAAGCGTGATTACCGACGCGGAGGCTGGATCGGACCGTGTCCTTGATCAGATAGCAGACCTGATCCGCGCCTTCCTGTCCTCCCATCCGGATATCTGCGGCGTAGGACTCGGATTTCCCGGAGCTGTCAATTGGGACCGCACCGTGGCCATGAAACCCGTCAATATTGCGGGATGGGACCGGATCAACGTGTCTGATGCCCTGCTGGGGCGTCTTTCCACCGCGCTTCCTGTCCTGGTCGAAAACGACGCCAACGCAGCCGCCCTCGGATCCTGTCAGTTCGGCGCAGGTCGTCATTTCGATTCCTTCATCATGGTTACGCTGGGGACCGGCGTCGGTGGAGCCATCATCTACCAGAACCGTATTTTCCGGGGTGCCACGGGTTCGGCAGGAGAAATCGGTCACATGACCATCGACTTCGAAGGTCCCCTGGCCCGTAGTGGGGTTCCGGGGGCCATCGAAGCCTACCTCGGCCAGCGTTTCCTGTCCCGCCATGCCCGCTACCAGTTGATGAACGACACCGACAGCGTCGTCCACCAGATGGCGGGCAAGGACTTGCTGGATATGTCCCCCAAGATCCTGCACGAAGCCGCCCTTTTGGGCGATGAGGGATCGATCGAAATCCTGGCGTGGGCCGGCCATAAGCTCGGCGTCGTCCTCGGTTCGGCGGTAAACCTGCTGGACATCCGGAAGGTGGTCGTCGGCGGCGGAATCTCTGCCGCAGGAGACTTCATCCTGGATGCGGCCCGCGCTTCCCTGATCGAATACACCACACCGGCCCTCAGGGACGGTCTGGACATCGTTCAGGAGCCCAGGGGCAATGACATGGGCATGTTGGGAGCCGCCCATCTGATCTTCCAGCACCTGGACGATACACCCCACCCCAATCGGTGAACCGACGCACTTCCGAGGCCATCATAGTCCCCGCTGCCTGACCTCCCCCGCTTGGCTCGGTACTTGCGCGGGATGGTGCCTCATCGTCGTGCTGTGTCTGGCCGTGGCTCCGGCCCGCGCCCGTCAGCAGCAGCAGGAAATGACCAGCCCCGTCAAGATCGCGGCCTCCGACTCCCTCGTATTCCATCTTGGCGGGCGGGCTCGGGCCGGGACGCTCCACGGGGACGCCTCCGTCACCTATGAGGATGCCTTCCTGAGTGCCTGGGAAATCGATCTCCTGCTGGCCGACGAGGAATTACACGCGCGTGGCCTGCGGGCCGACACAGGATGGGTAGGAAAGCCCATGATTCGCCAGGGCGAGGACGAATTCACAGGCTCTGAGCTGGCCTTCAATCTGCAGACGCAGCGGGGCCGGGTGGTTGGCGCGCAGACACGCTACGAGGAAGGGTTCATTGCCGCGGATGTGGTCAAGGCCCTCGAGGACTCCACCCTCTTCATCCGCAATGGCATATACACGACGTGTGAATGTGTCGAGGATCCCTCCTATTCCTTGCGAGCCAGCCGAATGAAAATGGTTGACCGGAAGTGGATCTACACGGGGCCCATCCAGCTGTACCTGTTCAATATCCCCACCCCCCTCTGGCTTCCGTTCGGCTTCCTTCCCGCCCAGGACAACCGACGCTCGGGCCCCCTTCCCCCCACCTACGGCGAAGACGAGTTCGGCTTCTATCTGCGTGACTGGGGCTGGTACTTCGCCATGAACGATTACATGGATCTGCAGCTCCAGGGTGGATTCTGGACCCGGGGATCGTGGGAGATGCGCTCGCTCTACCGGTATCGCAAACAATATGCCTTCGACGGACAACTGCGCGTGGACTATGGCCGCTTCCGCAACGGGGAGCGGGGCGATCCGGGCTTCTCTGTGCGTCGGACGAGTGCCCTGCGCTGGACGCACAACCAGACCATCGGACAGCGCACCAACTTCAACGCCAACGTCAACCTGTCCTCTTCTTCGTACCTGCGGGCCGTTTCGCAGAACTATGACGACCGCGTGAGACAGGATATCCAGTCGAGCCTCAAGTTCACCAAGCGCTGGAGCGGACAGAACCTCTCCGTCCAGGCGTCCCAACGGCAGCAGCTGGCCACGGGCCAAGTCAACCTGACGCTGCCCAGTCTGTCCTTCTCCCAGCGCTCCTTCAAGCCGTTCGAACGACAGCAGCGGCTGCCCGGAACCCGGGAAGGGCTGCGGGACAAATTGACCGTCAGCTACAATGCCACGGTCAACAACCGGTTCAATTTCGTCCCTCTTCCCGACGCGGAGCTCCTGGCCCGCGGGGACACCCTGGCCGCCGACATTTCCTGGCTCGACGCCGCACTCAATGCCAGCGACTACCGGCGCGCAACCGGAAATGACGTGCAGTACGACTTCCAGGCGTCGCAACGGATTCCTGTTTCCGCCCCCTTCTCCGTCCGGCGCCTCCCCCTCGTGGGCAACCTGAACCTCAACCTGAACCCCAACTTCACCTACTCCGAGGACTGGTACCTTCGTACGGAACGACGGGGTCTGAACGAGAACGGCGCCCTGGCCACCTCGAACCAGGCGGGCTTCTTCGCCTTGAGGCAGTTCAGCACCTCAGTTTCGGCCAATACGGTCTTTTACGGCCTTTTTCCCGTCGAAGCGTTCGGATTCCGCGGCCTGCGACACACGGTTCGCCCCAACGTGGGGATGACGTTCCGGCCCGACTTCTACGCCGATCGATGGGGCTACACCCGGGAGTATGTCAACAGCACCGGCTCGGCTGTCGAGTACCCCATTGTGTCTGGCGTAGGCCGCGGTAAGCAACAGGCGCTGACCTTCTCGCTCAACAACACCTTCGAGACCAAGCGCATTCCGGCCGATTCGCTGGCAAACAACGCCGCAAACCGGGCCATCAAGCTCTTCGACCTGAACCTGTCTTCTTCCTACAACTTTGCCGCCGACTCGCTCAGGATGGCCGACATCAGCCTTTCAGCGCGCACACGGATCCTGGGCAATGTGGACATAGACCTGCGCAGTTCGTTTTCGCCCTATCAGATATCGGATACCGGTATCCGGACCTCAGAATCGGCCTTTTCCCTGGGTTCGCCCCTCGGCCGGATGACATCCACCAACCTTACCCTGCGCACGTCACTGCGCTCGAGCCGGGGTGCCGGGGATCGGCCCATCACCGCGCCTCGGGGCGGCATGATCCAGCCCACCGGAGGACTTGCTGCCAATGGCGCCTCCAGTTTCCTGCAGAATGACTATGCCACCGCAGGCGCTGATTTTTCCATCCCTTGGTCGCTCAACCTGGACTTCAGCTACGGCGTGACAAAACCAGGCGCAACGACAATCCGGCGGGCCATCTTGAACGCGAGTGTGGATTTCAGCCTGACACCGAACTGGAAGGTGGCCAGCCGCACCGGCTATGACTTCGAGCAGCAGCGCATGGCCACGACGAACCTGACGCTGGCACGCGATTTTGACTGCTGGCAGATGGCGTTCAACTGGGTCCCCTTCGGCCTTTATCAGTCCTGGGGCTTCGACCTGCACGTGAAAAGCGGCCATCTCCGGGACCTGCTGCGCATCCGGCAACCCAAGTCCGATGTCCGGGACCGCTTCGGCTCGCTGTTCTAGACCTGTCGGTCGTCCGCCACGAATCGCCAACTCAGCAGGGAAACGGCTGCCTGTTCCGGCAGCGCATCGAGATCCGAAATCCGAGCGGTCAACAGCGTCCCGTCCACGTCCAACACCAACGACGTGAACGCACCGAGGTACTGGTGGGAAACCACCCGGGCCGGCACACCCTCCGCCGAGGCCAGGACAACATGTTCCGGGCGAACCGCAAGGACGGAACCCGTTGGCAAATCCTGACCGGTCAGACGCTGAACGAGCGAGGGGTCATCAATCAGGTTGCCCCCACCCAGGAATGAGGCCACGAAGGCCGTGTCCGGCTCCTGGTACAGTTTGCGCGGAGATCCGACCTGGACGATCCTTCCCGAGCGCATGACTGCCACGACATCGGACAGCGCCATGGCCTCCTCCTGGTCGTGGGTCACATAGATGCTTGTCAGGCCGAGCCGGTGCTGAAGGAGTTTGAGCTCCGCACGTGTCTGGTGCCTGAGGGCCACGTCCAGGTTCGAGAGCGGTTCATCGAAGAGAATGACCCGTGGCTCGATGGCCACGGCGCGTGCCAAGGCCGTGCGTTGTTGCTGACCTCCGGAAAGCGACGTTACCGGGGTATCGACAAAGGCCTCGAGATCCACGCGTCGGAGGGCATCCTTCACGCGCTCCCGCACCTCGGCCCGGGCCAACTTGCGCACCCTGAGTCCGTAGGCCACGTTCTCCCCCACCGTCATGTGCGGAAAAAGGGCGTAGTTCTGGAAGACCATGGCGGTGGGTCGACGACGCGCCTGGGATGCGGTCACATCCTCCTCACCGATCCAGATTCGACCCTCGTCGGGCGACTCGAAGCCGGAAATGATGCGCAACGTGGTGGACTTGCCACAACCGCTCGGGCCGAGCAGCGAAAAGAAGCTTCCGGCAGGAATATCCAACGACACCCGATCGACCGCCTTCAGCGCGCCGAACGAGCGCGACACCTCCTCGAGGCGAACGCCAGCCGATGGGATATGCGCCGGAGCCGGCACGGAACGGATCAGCCTTTGAGAGCTGCCTGGACCTTGTCGGCCGCTTCCTGGAACAGGACGGCCGTCTGGACCTTCAGTCCGCTCTCATCGAGGATGGCCTTTCCTTCCGCAGCGTTGGTGCCCTGGAGGCGGACAATGAGCGGCAAATTGATCTCGACGCGCTTTGCCGCTTCTACAATACCGCTGGCCACGCGGTCGCACCGCACGATGCCCCCGAAAATGTTGACCAGGATGGCCTTCACATGGGGATCCTTCAGGATGATGCGGAATCCGGCAGCCACGGTGTCCGGGTTGGCGCCGCCCCCTACATCGAGGAAGTTGGCGGGCTCTCCGCCGGCTAGCTTGATGATGTCCATCGTGGCCATGGCCAAACCGGCGCCGTTGACCATGCAGCCCACGTTGCCGTCCAGCTTGACGTAATTGAGGTGGTTCTCCCCGGCTTCGACTTCGAGCGGATCCTCTTCATGGATGTCCCGAAGGCCGACCAGGTTCTTGTGACGGTAGAGCGCGTTGTCGTCGATGTTGATCTTGGCATCCACAGCCAGCACATCCCCCTGCTCGGTCAATGTAAGCGGGTTGATCTCGGCAATGGAGCAATCGCTCTCCTCATAGGCCTTGTGGAGGGCCAGGATGAACCTGACAGCCTTCTTGAACGCATCGCCCTCGAATCCCAGTCCGAATGCCAGGCGCCGTGCCTGGAAGCCCTGCAGGCCAATGACCGGGTCGACCCACTCCTTGAGGATCTTCTCAGGGGTCTCTTCGGCCACTTTCTCGATCTCCACGCCGCCCTCGGTGGAAGCCATGATCACGGTCTGGTTGCGTCCGCGATCCAGCGTGATGCCCAGATAGAATTCCTTGGCGATATCCACCGCGTCCGCAATGAGCACCTTGCGGACCAACTGACCTTCGGGACCGGTCTGCGGCGTCTTGAGCATCATGCCCAGGATGGCATCCGCCTTTTCCTGCACATCGTCCAAACTCTTAGCCAACTTGACACCGCCCCCCTTGCCACGCCCACCGGCATGGATCTGCGCCTTGACGACGAACAGATTGGAGCCATGCTCTGCCTGCAGTTTCCGGGCCGCCTCAACGGCCTCCGCGGTCGTTTCGGCAACGATGCCCTTCTGCACGGGAACGCCGTAGGCGGCGAGAATCTCTTTGGCCTGGTACTCGTGGACTTTCATGGATCTGGATTTGCGTACTTTGGGGATCACAAACTTAGGATCCGGCGGGCGGGAATTCCTCCTTCTTCGCCGGGCCAGCGGCTTTTTCGCCGTTTCTTTTTCCGCCCACATCCACGACGCCATTCCCCGAGCCCGTGACCTACGATCTGCATATCGTTCGACGCCTTCTCGCCGGGTATGCAGCCCTGATCGGTGGGCTGATCGTCTTCTTCATCGTGCTGCATTACGTCGAATACGTCGACGACTTCATGGACCGTGGCGCCACGATGCGGGACGTGTTCCTGGTCTACTACCCCAGTTACATCCCCGAAATCATCCGCCTCACCTCCCCCCTGGCCCTCTTCATCTCCGCCATTTTCCTGACGTCGCGATTGAGCCAACGGCTCGAACTGGCCTCATTGCAGACCAGCGGTGTGTCCCTGTATCGACTTCTGGCCCCCTTTATTCTGACCGGACTCGTGATTTCCGTTTTCATGTTCGGCTTCAACGGATGGGTTGTCCCCGAAACGAACCGTACACGCCTGGCTTTCGAGCAGGACTATACCAAGGATGCGCCGGCCCGGGCGGAATACGCCAACATCCATCGCCAGAATGCGCCCGGCAGTATTCTTTCGGTCAACTTCTACGAGCGACGCTCGCAGACGGCCACCAGTGTAACCCTGCAGCAGTTTGCCGAGTCAGGCGTCCTGCTGCGCCGCATCGACGCGGACCGGATGGTTTGGAACGATTCCCTCGGGGTATGGAGCCTTCTCGAACCGGTAATCCGGACCTTTGACGAAAACGGAGAAACCTCCCTCATCCGGCAGGCTCGATTGGACACCGTGCTATCGTTAGGACCGCGGGATCTGGCACGAACACAGGGGGACGTGGAAGCCATGAGCATCACGGAGGCGAGGGACTACCTGCAGACCCTGCAACGGACGGCGGCCAATCGCACCGGGCCTGCCCTGGTGGCGTTTCAGACCAAGTTTTCCTACCCCTTCGCCAACCTGATCCTCGTTCTTTTGGCTGTCCCGATGGCCAGTGTACGACGCCGGGGTGGTCATGCCGTTCAGTTGGGTATTGGACTTTTCGTTGCCTTCGTCTATCTGGCGGTCATGAAGCTCACCGAGCCTTTCGGCTATGAAGGTGCCCTCTCACCGGTGATCACGGCCTGGTTGCCGCACGTCCTGTTTGCCCTGCTCGCCCTGTGGTTCCTGATCCGGGCCCGCACCTGAGGTCCGATCATCGGTTCGCCCGCACACGATTACGGACGAACCGCGCCGCCCACCGTTCAGGCTTCGCCGCCCGGGATACCGAAATGCACAACAGGCCCCTGGGAGGACTGTTCTCCGATTTCACCGTGGGCCTGCTCAAAGCGGTCGATGTTGTCGGCCAGCGCACGAAGCAGTCGTTTGGCGTGCGGCGGCGATACGATGATGCGACTCTGAACCCGGGCCTTGGGAATGCCGGGCATGACGCGGATGAAGTCCAGGATGAACTCCTCGGCCGAGTGCGCCAGCATGACCAGGTTGGAATAGGTCCCTTCGGCTACTTCTTCGCTCAGTTCGATGTTGAGCTGGGGCGCCTTGGGGCGCTGCGCGTCTTTCTTGTCACTCATGTCGGGGTCGGCTGGTAAACGGTGAAGGATGGTCGATCGAAGGACCGATGCAAAGCGGAGCGTAGCCTGTCGGGACAGAGCGTACCGATCAGGTATCCGAAGCGCGGGCGGACAACGCTTCAATCAGGTCGCTCTTGGTAATGATCCGAAGGCCACCTTTTCCGTCCCGCACCAGCACGGCGCCGGGGGCTTTCCGCAGGTGGGCGCTGAGTCCACTGACGGGCAAATGCGCATCCACTACAGGAAACGGTTCGCCCATGTTCTGGGCCACGGCATGCGTCTTGGCGTCGGGTTCGTCAATAAGCCGGTTGAGGACATCAGATTCTGTCAGGCTGCCCACGACTTCGTCCCCATCCACGACCGGCAACTGGGAGATGGAATGCTCCACCATGCGATCGATGGCCGTTCCCAGCGTATCCGTGGGCGACACCGAGACGAGGGTTCCGCCTCCCGGCGAGGCCACGTCGCGGGCCAACAGCTCCCCGTCTCCCAGGAAGCCATGACCCCGCATCCAGGTGTTATTGTAGGTCTTGGACAGGTAGCGGAAGCCGCTGTCGGGCAACAGGATGACGACAACATCGTCCTTGCCCAGGGTAGCCCGGTTTGCTTCCATCCATTTGATGGCTCCCGATACGGCCAGGCCACAGGATTGCCCCACGAACAGCCCCTCTTCCCGGGCCAGGCGACGTGTCATGATCATGTTTTCCCGATCCGTGGAGCGCACGAAGTCGTCCACGATGTCGAAATCCATGTTGCCAGCCAGGATGTCCTCGCCGGCCCCTTCGGTCAGGTAGGGATAGATTTCGGACTCGTCGAAGTGCCGCGTGAAGAAGTACTTGTAGTAGACCGACCCGTAGGTATCGACACCCACGACCTTGATATCGGGGTTCTGCTCCTTTAGGTACTTGGCCGTCCCGGAGATCGTGCCTCCGGTGCCAGCAGACGCGATATAATGGGTGATTCGGCCTTCAGTCTGCTGCCAAAGCTCGGGCCCGGTCGTACGGTAGTGTGCCTCGGCGTTGGCGGGGTTGTCATACTGGTTCATGTAGACGGCGCCGGGCGTTTCCTCGGCCAGACGGCGGGACACCGAGTAATACGAGCGCGGGTCGTCGGGCGCCACGTTGGTCGGACAGATGAGCACTTTGGCTCCGAGGGCACGGAGGACATCCGCCTTCTCCGGGCTCTGCTTGTCCGTCGTCACGAAAATGCATTTGTATCCGCGGGCGATGGCGGCCAGCGCCAGACCCGCACCGGTGTTTCCGCTCGTACCTTCCACGATGGTACCCCCGGGCTTCAAGGCCCCGGAGGCTTCTGCGGCCTCGATCATGGCCAGGCCAATCCGGTCCTTGACGGAACCGCCCGGATTGAAGAACTCCACTTTGCCAAGCACCGTGCAGGGCAGATGGGAGGTCACACTCTGCAGCTTGACCAGCGGTGTGTTTCCGACGGTTTCAATGATCGAGTTGTACCACATGGGGCGTCGTCAGGGGCTATATTCGGAGCAACGCGCCCAAGGTACGGCAACGTCCGTGCAATGGGCTGCGGCATGCCTGTTTTGACAGAGAACTCGTTCGTGGGCTGCGAGGCCCGCCTCCACCATGGAATCGCTCCCCTCTCTTGAACCGGACCTGCTGGTGGCCACCTGTGGCCACGAGGACCGCATCCTGAGTCGCAACAGCGCCTGGGAGCAGCATTTCGGTGGTGGGTCATCCCTCTGGTCGGCCCTGCCCCCACCCGACCGGGAGTTGGCGGAACGGAACGTCAAGGAAGCCCTGGGAGGATCGCTGGTTACCCATGCCCTGTTCATGGTGCCTTCCCGCCATCGGGACATCCCCTCCCCCGTCCTGCTCCATTTCCTTCCCGTCCCGGACGCACATTCGGGCCGGATTGCGGCCGTAACCATCACCGGAGAGATCCTGGCCGAACCGACCACCTGGACCGAGAGCCAGACGCAGCGGCACCGGATGGAAACCCTGGGGCGCATGACCATGGGGATGGCCCATGACTTCAACAACCTGCTGAGCGGCATCCTGGGGCATCTCGAACTCTGGAAACTCGAACTCTCCCCTTCGGCCTCGGAGCGTCTGCATCTGGACACGATCGAAAAGGCCGCCGTCTCGGGAGCCGACCTCATCTCCCGCATCCAGCGCTATATCCGGAAGGAAGCACGGAGCACCTTCGAGCCCCTGCAGCTCAACACCCTCGTGGAGGACTGCATCCAGTTCACGCGGCCCTACTGGTACAACGAGCCGCGCCGGCAGGGCATCCACATCGAGACCACGCTGCTGGCCGGCCGGTTACCCGACATCCAGGGCTCGCGCGCCGAATTGCGGGACGTGTTCGTAAACCTGATTCTCAATGCCATCCACGCCATGCCCGAAGGAGGCCGCATTACGGTTTCCACCGGCGTTGATGAAGAGGGAATCCGCATCGATGTATCGGACACCGGTACCGGCATGCCCGAGGATGTGGCCCGACGGGTCTTCGAGCCCCTCTTCACCACGAAAGGGTCCGAAGGCAACGGGATGGGCCTCGCCGTGGCGGCCGGAACGATGCGCGAACATGGGGGAAGCATTTCCGTCCAAAGCGCCCCCGGTGAAGGCACCAGGTTCATCTTGCGGTTCCCCACCCCCCGGGATACGAAGCCGACCGAAGCCACCCTTCCGGATGCTGTGACTGACCCGGCGGAGGTTCGCCCCCGGACCATCCTGGTCGTGGACGACGAGGACATGGTGCGCAAGGTCATCTGCCGCCTGCTCGAGGTCAAGGGCCACCGCGCCGTAGGCGTGTCTTCCGCCCACGCTGCACTGGACTGCCTCGACGATGAGGCCTGGGATCTCGTCCTGACCGACCAGGGAATGCCGGGAATGACGGGCCGCGAGTTGGCGCACCAGCTGCGCAAGCGACGTCCGCACCTTCCGGTCCTGCTGCTGACCGGAGATACGGACATTGATGTCAATCCCGCCGAGATCAACCGGGTACTTACCAAGCCTTTCCGGATCCAGGACGTCGAGACGATCATCCAATCCCTGACCTGACGGATCGACCGATTCCGGTCGGCCAGACAGGTTGCCCCCCTACAATCCCGACACATTGTCAGCCCGTGGGAGATTCCCGGCAGGTCCTGCGGATTGGCCTGGTTTTTGGAGACGGGTCAGGACCACCCCATACCCATCACGACATGATGCTTCAGGACCCGCTCCTCCTTCTCGACGACGATCTGGAACAGAGTATTCCGCTGCCCACGGCTGACGAAGAAATGGCAATGAGCCGCTCGGACATTCCCGAGACGCTGCCCATCCTGACCCTTCGCAACACGGTACTTTTCCCCGGCGTGGTCCTGCCCATTACCGTCGGAAGGGACACGTCGCTCAAACTGGTCAAGGATGCCTTCGGAGACGACCGGCTCATCGGCGTCGTGGCCCAGCGCAGTGCAGAAACAGAGGACCCGTCGCCGGAGGATCTGTACGATTTCGGCACCGTGGCCAGTATCCTGAAGCTCATCAAGATGCCCGATGGATCGAAATCCATTGTCATCCAGGGCAAACGACGCTTCAAGGTCTCGGAATACGTGCAGGTCGAGCCGTACTTCACGGCCCGCGTGCAGCCCATCGTTGAGGACATGGGCGATGAGGACATCGAAATCCAGGCCCGCATCCGTTCGATCAAGGAGCTGGCCATCCAGATCGTGAACCTCTCTCCCAACCTGCCGAGCGAGGCCGCGTACGCGATCCAGAACATTGAATCTGCCACCTTTCTGATCCACTTCATCGCATCGAACCTGCAGATCGAAGTGGAGGACAAACAGGAGCTTCTCGAAACCCTGCCCCTCGTGGATCGGGCTGATCTGGTGATGGAGTACCTCAACCAGGAGCTCCAGGTGCTGCAGCTTTCCGAAGAGATCCGCACCCGCGTCAAGTCCGACGTGGACCAGCAGCAGCGCGAATACCTGCTGCGGCAGCAGCTAAAAGCCATCCAGGATGAACTCGGGGAATCCGAAGGCAACGCCGGCGACGTCCGGGATCTGCGGGCCAGGGCCGAGAAGAAGGCGCTGCCCGAACACGTCGAGGAGATCCTCGAGAAGGAACTCGAAAAACTGTCACGGTCGAACCCTGCTTCGCCCGATTACGCCGTGACCCGCAACTACATCGACTGGATCCTGGACATCCCGTGGCTGGACTATTCCAAGGACAAGCTCGACATAAAGAAGGCTGGCCGGATCCTCAACGAGGACCATTATGGCCTGGAATCTGTCAAGCAGCGTATCCTCGAATACCTTGCCGTACTGAAGCTGAAAGGCGACATGAAGGCCCCCATCCTGTGCTTCCACGGACCACCGGGAGTCGGCAAGACCAGCCTCGGAAAAAGCATTGCCCGTGCCCTCGGGCGCGAATTCGTCCGCATGTCGCTGGGCGGCGTACGGGATGAGGCCGAGATCCGGGGACATCGCCGTACCTATGTCGGCGCCCTGCCGGGCCGCATCATCCAGGGCATGAAGAAAGCCGGTACCGCCAACCCGGTATTCATGCTCGACGAAGTGGACAAACTCGGCGCCGATTTCCGTGGGGACCCGTCCTCGGCCCTGCTCGAAGTCCTCGACCCCGAGCAGAACAATGCTTTCAACGATCATTACCTCGAGGCGGATTACGACCTGTCCAAGGTGCTTTTCATCGCCACGGCCAACTACCTGGAGATGATCCCGGCTCCGCTGCGGGACCGCATGGAGATGATCGAGATCAACGGCTACACCCAGGAAGAGAAACTGGCCATTGCGCGTCAGTACCTGGTGCCGCGCCAGATCGAGCGCAATGGACTCGTCAAGGACCAGCTTTCCTTGACGAAAGGTGCGCTGGAACTGATCATCGACGGCTATACCCGGGAATCCGGGGTCAGGCAACTCGAGCGCACCATCGGCTCTGTGGCGCGGGGTGTTGCCAAGAAAGTGGCCATGGGAGAATCCGAAGGCGAAACCGTTGAGGCCGAAGCCGTGGAGTCCTATCTCAAGGCCCGTCGCTTCTATTCGGATGTGGCCGAACGCACGTCTGTCCCGGGTGTGGCCACGGGTCTGGCCTGGACGCCGGTGGGCGGGGATATCCTCTTCATCGAGGCCTCCGTTTCCCGCGGCTCGGGTCGGATGATCCTTACGGGGCAACTGGGCGAGGTCATGAAGGAATCCGCACAAGCGGCCCTCTCCTACGTCAAAGCCAATGCCTCCCGCTGGAATATTCCAGAGGATGCCTTCCGCTATTGGGACCTCCACGTCCACGTACCGGCCGGCGCAGTACCCAAAGACGGACCGTCGGCGGGTGTGGCCATGCTCAGCGCCCTGATTTCCATCTTCACGCAACGCAAGGTGAAGCACAACATTGCCATGACCGGCGAAATCACATTGCGCGGCATGGCGTTTCCTGTGGGTGGCATCAAGGAAAAAGTGCTGGCCGCCAAGCGCGCCGGGATCAAGCAGGTCGTGCTGCCGGAAAAGAACCGCAAGGACGTAGAGGAAATCAAAGCCTCATCCCTTCGCGGCTTGCGCATCACCTACATCAAACGAATGGACGATGTGATCGACGAGGTGCTTCTCAAGAAACCCGTCCAGGACCCGGCTGGCTACTTCACGATCCCGGAAAGGGACAAGCCGGGCCGCAGTTTCGGATCCGGGGCGATGCAGGCCACTGCCTGACCAAGGCGGCAATCGAACAAGGATCAGGGCCACCGGCCCTACCTCGGGTCAGGGAGTCAAGCCCGCGGCCAATCCTCTTCGTCGATGATGACGGCATCCTCGATCTGATCCGACTTACCCTGCTGGAAAGCCTTCTCGGCTTCGTCCCAGACGGTGCCTATGGTGCCGATCGTGAAATCCACGAACGCGCCCAGTGTCTTGAAGACACTGCCGGCCACGAACACCACCTTGCCGACGGGGTTCAGCCGGTTGAATTCCACCAAGCGCTGATCGGGTTCGGACATGTCAGGAAGCGGTGTCTTCGGATGCCGGTTTCTTGGCCTTGGAAGCAGATTTCTTCTTCGGAGCGGCCTCCTTTTTGGCGTCTTTTGGCGCCTCACCGGTCTGGCCATCCTCCCCGTCGCCGCGGGCATGCGCTTCGGCCTGCTCACAGGCCTGCTTGAACGCATCGGCCACCTGCTCGGAGACTTCGCGCAGGCCATCGGTCACAGTCCGGATTATGGACTCGACCAGGAATGCCGCTTTCTCTTCCGTGCCTAGCCCGTCAAATGTGCTGCGGGCTTTCTCGTAGTTCTTCGAGCGGGAGCGGGCCTGTTCGTCGGTGTGCGTTTCGTTTGCTTTGTCGGCCATGGTCGGATCTCCGGGTTGGTATGCCTGTGTAGACGAACGGGCGCAGGACAGGTTGCGGGCGAACCCGTTCCTGGGCCAGCAGCCAACCCTAAAGCAAACGGGCGGGCGGCCTTCGG
>JAQCDI010000022.1 GCA_027620595.1 Bacteroidota bacterium
GGACCCAGGGGAAGACGGCGGGGTCGGCGGTCCCCCCCCGCCAAGGCGATGCTGGCCACGGTGGCCACGGCATAGGCCGGGGCCACCGTGGCCAGGAAGAGCGAAGCAAACCTGCCGCCCGTCTGCTGGTAGCGGAGCCAGGCCATGAGCGTAGCCGAACCGTAAACGAGCAGGCCGTCCGTGAGCGGTGGCAGGATCCGCTGCAGGGTGTTGCCGGCCAATGTGATACCGGCACGGAACATGATGCCCAGTCGGAGCAGCGAAGCCAGGACGGCGGAGTGCTTCCGGTCGAGATGTTTCTCGATGAAGAGCAGCATGGCACCGTAGAACAGGCGCACGTACCGGATTTCCCCTTTCTTGGTGCTTTCGCCTTTGTAATGGATGATCCGGGTGTCGGGGGTATACCAGATGGACCAACCGGCATGCTGGATCCGGAAGCAGAGGTCCAGGTCTTCCCCGTACATGAAGAAGTCCTCGTCGAAGAGGCCGGCACCCCGCTGGCCAACCAGTGCCTCGCGCCGCACGAACATGCAGGAACCGCTCAGTGCGTCCACTTCGGCCGCTTCATCCTCGGGCAGATAGGTCATGTTGTATCCCCCGAACCGACGGCTGCGGGGGAAGAGGCGGCCCAGGCCGGTCATGCGCCAGAATGCAATTTCCGGAGTGGGGAAGGCGCGCCGGCTTTCCGGGGCAAAGGATCCATCCGGGTTCAGGATCTGGCATCCCAGGGCGCCGCACCCGGGGTGTCGCTCCATGAAAGCCACCATGCGTTCGAGGGTGTCCTCCTGGACGATGGTGTCCGGATTGAGGATGAGGACGTAGCGCCCCCGCGCTTGCTGGATGGCCTGGTTGTTGGCCCGGCCGAAGCCCACGTTCTCCCGGTTGGCAATCAGATGCACGTCCGGAAAGTCGGATTCGACCACGGCCACTGAATCGTCCACGGAGTTGTTGTCCACCACCCAGATCTCCGCGGCCAGTGTCCGGGATGCCTGCTGCACCGAGCGGATGGCCTGCACCAGGAAATCGCGGACGTTGTAGTTGACGATGACCACGCTCACGTCGATAGGACGGGAGTCGGCGGCGTCAGCAGGGGATGGGGTCGGTGGAACCGGGGTCATCGGAACAGGGATGCTCGAGGCGGGGCGCAAAGATACCGACTTTTTGCCGCTTCTTGGCCAAACGGGGACCGACCCGGCGAGGGTCGATCCCCAGCAGGGCCGTATCATGCGGTTCGCCCGAAAAAAACGCATGCCCCGGATCCGCCCATACCGTATCGAAGCCCGCGCCACCATGGCCCTGGCGTTGCCCATCGTGGTGACGCAGCTGGCGCACATTTCCCTCGGTTTCGTGGACACGGTCATGGTGGGCCGACTTGGACCCGTGCCGCTTGCCGGTGTGGCCCTCGGCAACACGATTTTCTTCAATGCCCTGATCTTCTGCATGGGGATCCTCATGGCGGTCGGGCCGATGGTTTCCCAGGCATACGGCGCGGGGGATGAGGACACCATCGGGCGCAGTGTCCGGCAGGGGCTGTGGATGGCCGCCTGTCTGGGACTCGCCGCGTTCGTGGTCATCTATAATGGGGAAACGCTTCTGCGCTGGCTCGGGCAGGCCGAAGAGAACGTGGTCAACGCCGGGGCCTATCTGCGCGCCATTTCCTGGGGGATCTTCCCATTCCTCGGTCTTGTAGCCCTGCGCTCCTTTGCCGAGGCCGTATCCCGGCCCCGGGCAGTGACGCTCATCGTCATTTCTGGCGTGGGGATGAACATTTTCCTGAATTGGGTACTCATGTTCGGAAAGCTGGGCTTCCCCGCGCTGGGGCTGGTGGGCACGGGTTGGGCATCCACGGGCGTCTACACCTTCAATTTCCTGCTCCTGCTCGGCTGGACGATGCGGCAGAAGGCCTTTGCGCCGTACCACATCTTTTCGCGGCTCTCCCGGCCGGATCGGCAGTACTTTCGGGAGCTGTTCCGCATCGGATGGCCGATTGGAGCCTCAATGGGCATTGAAACCAGCCTGTTCATGCTGACGGTCATCATGATGGGTTGGATTGGCACGACCCAGTTGGCGGCCCACCAGGTGGCCATCCAGTGCGCCGCCTTCACATTCATGGTGCCCCTTGGGATCGGAATGGCCTCCTCGGTCCGCGTGGGGCAATCCATCGGGCAGCGGGACCGACCGGCCGCACGGAGGGCAGGACTCACCGGCGTGGGTCTGTCCGTGGCCTTCATGTCTGCCACCGCGCTCCTGTTCCTTCTCCTGCCCCGCGGCATCGTGGGCCTGTACCTGGATCTCTCGGCGCCCGAGAACCAGGATGTGATTGCTGTAGCGGTCCACCTTCTGCTCTTTGCAGCCGCATTCCAGATCGTGGATGGCATCCAAGTTGCGGTGATGGGTGCCCTGAGGGGCATGAAGGACACCTACCAGCCGATGGTGCTGTCGGTGCTCTCCTATTGGGGGGTAGGACTGGTTTCAGGCTATGTGCTGGCCTTCCCGCTGGGCATGAATGAGGAGGGGCTTTGGATTGGATTGGTCCTCGGGCTGGCTTCTGCGGCCGTGCTGTTGCTGGTGCGCTTTGCCCGTTTGAGCCGCCAGGCATGAATCCTTGCCCCGCCTTGTCGGTCGTTTTTGTAGGCCATGGCCGGGGCCCGTCAGGGGTTCCCCTGCAGGATTCCCCGATTCGTTGAAATCTTCCCCGGCATTTCCTCCTAAATTCAAGGGCGCCCCGCTACCATGCGGGCCGGAGGATTGTTAGGTTTCTCCGTTCTGTGATTCCACCCCACTGATCCACCTTTCCCGGGATGCCTCAGATTTTCCCCCGAAAGGCGAACGTACTGCCCCACCTTACCCTCGCGGGTTCCCTGGCGGGCGGCGTATTCGCCATCCTGATCATCTGGTACTACTTCTCCCCTGAGTACACCGATGTCGGCTACGCGCCGGAACAGCCCGTACAGTACAGCCATCGTCTGCATGCCGGGCAGCTGGGACTGGATTGCCAGTATTGCCACACGAACGTGAAGGATGCCGCGCATTCGAACGTTCCGGCCACCCAGACCTGCATGAACTGCCACAGCCAGATCCGCACCGAATCGGTCAAGCTGCTTCCGGTCCGGGAAAGCTGGGCCACGGGCGAGTCCATCGAGTGGATCAAGGTGCACAAGCTTCCGGACTATGCCCGGTTCAGCCACGCCGTGCACACGAACAACGGCGTTGGTTGTGAATCCTGCCACGGACGCATCGACCAGATGGAAGTTGTTTTCCAGGTCGAACCGTTGTCCATGAGCTGGTGTCTCGAGTGTCACCGCAATCCTGAGCAGTTCCTGCGGCCCAACTCGGAGATCACGACGATGGGGTATGCCTACCCCGATGATTTCGTGCAGCAGAACCTTCAGCGCATCGAAGCGGAAGGCATTCAGCCCCCTACCAACTGCTCAGCCTGTCACTATTGATCGGCGCGCCCCCCATTTCCGGAAGGCCACGCACCGTATTGCAATCAACATGATCGAGCTTCCTGTACTAGACGCCAGCCCGGAGTCGGCTGATCCGACACAAAACCGGTTCTGGAGAAGCATCAGCCAACGCGATGGTTCGGGTGAATTCAGCCGTATGAACGCGGGTGAATTCCTTCCTGGAGCCTCGGAAGGCCCTCTTTCCGAGAACGGCAGTGGGGCCACCCGCCGTCAGTTCATCCAGCTCATGGGCGCCTCCATGGCCATGGCGGGCTTGACGGCGTGCCGCAAGCCGGTTGAAGCCATCGTGCCGTTCAGCCACATGCCCGAGGATCGGGTGGAAGGCGTACCGGCACAGTATGCCACCTCCATGCCATTCCGCGGGGTGCTGCATCCGTTGCTCGTGTCGAGCTTTGACGGACGCCCGACCAAGGTGGAAGGCAACCCGGATCACCCGGACAGCAGCGGCGCGACCCACCTGTTTGAACAGGCTTCCATTCTGGCGCTGTACGACCCGGACCGGCTCGGTTCCGTGCGTCACGACGGTGCTGTTGCCGACTGGGCGGCGTTCCGTTCGTTTGTTTCCGGCCTTCCTTCGTCGACCCGTATCGCCGTGTTGGCCGAGCCGACATCCTCGATGACGATGGCCGTCGTGCGCCGGCAGATGGAGCAGCGTTTTGCCTCCGTCCGATGGGTGGATTACCACGGTCTCGTCGGCAACGCCTCGGCCCGCGGTGTGGCAGCCGCCCATGGCCGCTCGATGCGCATGCTCCACCATCTGGAGAATGCCCGCGTCATCCTGAGTCTTGACGCCGACCTGTTCGGTTCTACGGCAGCCGATCCGGTTGCAGCGGCAGCCGGCTTTGCGGCCGGTCGCGATCCTGAGGCCATGGGCGGTATGAACCGTCTGTACATGGTCGAAAGCGGGACGACGGTAACGGGTGGCATGGCCGACCATCGTCTGCGCCTGAAGTCTTCTGAAGTTGCTTCGTTTGCCGCTGCCGTGGCCGCCAAGCTGGGCGCCTGGAGCGGTGATGCCGGTGTCCACGCATCGCATGCCTGGGTCTCGTCGGTGGCCGCCGATCTGCGCGCCGCCGGAGCCAACGCGCTCGTAGTAGCCGGCGGGCAGCAACCGGCTGGGGTTCATGCCCTTGCCGCTGCGATCAATGAAAGCCTCGGCGCGGTTGGAACCACCGTGACCTATCACGATGCCGACGACGCTGCCAATGATGGTGCCGCGGACATGGCTTCCCTGATGACCGACATGAAGGCCGGTTCCGTGGATCTGGTTCTGACGCTGGGTGTCAACCCGGTCTACGACCACGCCGCCTTCGGTGACGTGTACGGTTCGGTTGCCAACCGCGTCCATGTCAGCATGCACATGGACGAAACGGCTTCCGCGGCCAACTGGGTCATTCCACAGGCCCACTATCTGGAGGCGTGGGGAGACGGTCGCAGTCGCTCCGGAATTCCTGGAGTCGTCCAGCCGCTGATTGCCCCCCTCTACGCCGACGCCCATTCCGACATCGAAGTCGTGGGACTGTTTGCAACGGGTTCGGACCTGCCGGGCTACGACATGGTCCGCGCCACGTGGCGGGAGCAGGTAAATGGTGGATTTGAAGCCACCTGGCGCAAGTCGGTCCACGATGGTTTTGCCGTCGCAGACGGGTGGAATACGGTTCGCCCGTCCATTTCCGCAGCCGGTGTAAGCAGCGCCGTGGCGGCCCTGTCACTGGGCGCCCATTCCGGTATCGAAGTGGTCATCACGCCCGACCCGAAAGTGTTCGACGGTCGTTTTGCCAACAACGTCTGGCTCCAGGAACTGCCCGAGCCCACGACGAAGGTGGTATGGGACAACGTGGCCATGATGAACCCCGCCACGGCTGAGCGCCTGGGCGTGGGAGCCCGCCTCAATGGCGGCAAGTACATGGCCGACACGGTGTCCATCGAAGTCAATGGCGCCTCCGCAGAGCTTCCGGTCTGGATCCAGCCGGGTATGGCTGACGATTCGATCCACGTGACACTGGGCTACGGTCGTTCGATTGTCAGTGAGCGCGCCGTGCGCTCGACCCCGTTCTTCGACCTCGACGACTATACGGATGTCTACGGTCAGGGCGCCGTGGCCAGCGGTGTCGGCGCCAACGTGGCACCCCTCGCGGCATCCGGTGTGATTGTGACGGCCTCCGTCAGCAAGGCCGGTGAAGGATATATGGTGGCCTCCACGCAGGACCACGGCGCCATCGATGCGCCCCACGTCGGTGAGGAGGTCAAGAAACGTGGCCTCTTCCGCATGGCCACCGTAGCCGAGTACCGGGCGAACCCCGATTTCGTCAAAGGTGGTGAGCCTGCGGCCATCAAGGAAGATTGGGCCGACTATCCGACCCTGTGGGAGAATGCCCACCCCAAGGACGCCATCGAAATCACGTCCTCGAACTACCACGCCAACCAGTGGGGTATGGTAATCGACCTTAACACGTGCACCGGCTGCAACGCCTGTGTCGTGGCCTGTCAGGCCGAGAACAACATCCAGGTTGTGGGCAAGAGCGAAGTGGCCCGGGGTCGGGAGATGCACTGGCTGCGTCTGGACCGCTACTTCGTCTCCGGGGACGGTTCTTCCTACGATGACCCGCAAATGGTCATCCAGCCCATGCCGTGCCAGCACTGCGAGAACGCGCCGTGCGAGCAGGTCTGTCCGGTGGCTGCCACCGTGCATTCGCCCGATGGCACGAACCAGATGATCTACAACCGGTGCATCGGAACGCGCTACTGCGCCAACAACTGCCCATTCAAGGTTCGCCGCTTCAACTTCTTCAACTGGACGAAGACACTTCCGGCGTCCCTCCACATGGCTTCCAACCCCAATGTGACGGTCCGCTCGCGCGGGGTGATGGAGAAGTGCTCCTTCTGCATCCAGCGCATCCGCGGTGCCAACAAGGTGGCCAACGTGGAAAACCGGGACGTTCGGGACGGCGAAGTCGTGACAGCCTGCCAGCAGGTCTGCCCGGCCAACGCCATCACGTTCGGAGACCTGTCCAATCCCGAGAGCGAGGTTTCGCGCCTGCGTCAGTCCGACCGCCGCTATGAGCTGCTGGCCGAGCTGAACATCAAACCGCGCGTCAGCTACCTCGGTCGGTTGCGCAACCCGAATCCGAACCTCGCCTGAACGACCCTGCCATCCAACGCAATCCAATCGCCACGCCTGTGAGTACGGCAAGTACGGAAAAGACCCTCGCCCCGATGGCGGACTTCCACGACGAAGCTCCGCTGGTCCGTGGGGGACTCAAATTCCACGACATCACCGAGATCGTTTCTTCCCATACGGAGAAGAAGACCCCGCTGGCCTGGTACGGCGCGTTCAGTCTGGCGCTGGCCGGCCTGATGCTGTTGGTGAGCATGATCGCCTACCTGTTCTGGAACGGAACCGGTGTCTGGGGACTGAACAACCCGGTAGGCTGGGGCTATGCCATCGTGAACTTCGTGTTCTGGGTGGGTATCGGTCACGCCGGAACGTTGATTTCGGCCATCCTCTTCCTGTTCAGGCAGCAGTGGCGCACGGCCATCAACCGGTCGGCCGAGGCCATGACCATCTTTGCCGTCATCTGCGCCCTGGTCTTCCCGACGATCCACGTGGGTCGTGTGTGGGCCATCTACTGGACGCTTCCGGTGCCGAACCAGATGGGCATGTGGCCACAGTTCAAGAGCCCGCTGCTCTGGGACGTTTTCGCCGTTTCGACCTACTTCACCGTATCCCTGGTCTTCTGGTACATCGGACTGGTTCCGGATATTGCCACGCTGCGTGACCGTGCCAAGACGAAGCTTCGCCGGATGGTGCTGGGCGTCCTCTCGATGGGATGGACAGGTGCCAACCGTCACTGGCGCAACTATGAGAAGGCCTACCTGCTCCTGGCAGCCCTGGCCACGCCGCTGGTGCTTTCGGTGCACTCGGTCGTTTCCTTCGACTTTGCCGTGTCCATCGTCCCCGGATGGCACACCACCATCTTCCCGCCCTACTTCGTTGCGGGGGCCATTTTCTCCGGATTTGCCATGGTGGTCACCCTTCTCGTGATTGCCCGGAAGATCTACGGTGTGGAGAACATCATCACGACCGACCATCTCGAGAAGATGAACATCATCATCCTGTTGACAGGAACGATGGTCGGCTTTGCCTACATCACGGAGTTCTTTGTTGCCTGGTACTCGGGCGTGCAATACGAGCAGTATGCCTTCGTGAACCGCATGTTTGGCCCCTATGCATGGGCCTACTGGACGATGATGACCTGCAACCTCTTCTTCCCCCAGTTCTTCTGGTTCAAGAAGCTGCGCCGCAACATCACGTTCATGTTCATCATCTCGATCTTCGTGAACATCGGGATGTGGTTCGAGCGCTTCGTGATCACGGTCACCTCGTTGCACCGCGACTACCTGCCTTCCTCGTGGGACTACTACACTCCGACGATCGTCGACGTCCTGACTTTTGTCGGCACGTTCGGCCTCTTCTTTACGCTCTTCCTGTTGTTCCTGCGCTGGCTGCCCATGGTGGCGGTGGCTGAAGTCAAGGGTATCCTGCCCGAGGCGGATCCCCACTTCTATGATCACGAAGGCGACGGACACGGGGCGCATCACGATGTGAGCGTCAGCGCCGCCAAGCATTAATCCAACCACGCATTCCAAGCACGCAGCCATGCTGAATCAACTGGCACGTGACGTCAAGGCGAGCATGAGCATCTACGAGGCCGGGGAAGACCAGGTCTACGGGGTCCTCGCCGAGTTCGCCCATCCGGGAGAGCTGTTGCACGCCGCAGAAGCGGTCCGCAAGGCCGGTTATCGTCATTACGACACCCACAGCCCGTTCCCGATCCACGGGATGGACAAGGCCATGGGACTGGGCAACTCCATCGTGGGTTGGATCACTCTCGGGGGCGGGATTACCGGTCTGGCGCTGGCCACCCTCATGCAGTGGTGGATGAGCGCCGTGGACTATCCGATCAACATCTCCGGCAAGCCGTTCTTTGCGGTCGAACCGTCGATCCCGATCATGTTCGAGCTCACGGTCCTCCTGGCTTCCCTGGCCACGGCCGCCGGCATGTTCGCGCTCAACGGTCTGCCCCGGCCCTACAACCCGCTGTTCTACTCGAAGAACTTCCTGCGCGTGACGGACGATGCCTTCTTCCTGCACATTGCCGCCAGCGATGGCCGGTTCAGCCAGGAAGCCACCACGCAGATGCTCCGGGACCTGGGAGCCTCCAACGTGGAGACCATTCACGACCGCGGAACCGAGGACGAAGACTGAGCGACACCGGTGCCTCCGGTGCCGAACCCGACCCGAATCATGATCAAGACCTCACGTACATTCTCCTCCCTGCTCGTTCTGGCCGCTTTCGTGGGCCTGACCGGATGCCAGGGTTCGCTCTCCAAGAAGCCGCCGGTTCACTTGAACCAGAACATGGACTTCCAGGAGCGTTTCGATGCCCAGGAGTCCAACGCCTTCTTTGCCGACAACCGCGCCATGCGCGAGCCGGTGGGGGGAACCGTGGCGCGTGGCTTCCTCAAGGACGACACCGTCCTCTGGGCCGGCCGCGATGCGAACGGCGACTTCGTGGACAACCCGCTTGCCGTGGACATGGCGCTGCTTGAGCGCGGCCGCGAGAAATACGACATCTATTGCAGCGTGTGTCACGGGCTTTCCGGCGACGGCCTGGGCATCATCATGACGGGTGGCTACGGCTACGTTCCCGCGCCGACCTACCACTCCGACATGCTGCGCGCCCAGGCGGATGGGTACATCTATGATGCCCTCACCAACGGAATCCGCAGCATGCCCGGCTATGGTACGCAGATCCGGGTAAACGATCGCTGGGCCATCGTGGCCTACATCCGTGCGCTCCAGCGCAGTCAGGCCGCCTCGGCGGCCGATGTGCCGGAAAGCGAGCGCTAGACTGGAACCGTCCCACACTCCACCGACGAATCGAGACCCGGTTTTCGGGTAACCAACAAGCGAAAGCGCATGTCTGAGTCAGTAAAACGAAGCAATCCGCTGGTCTGGTTGATCGACCCCTTCAAGTCGACGGCCAGCCATGCCGATCCCGTATACCGCTTCTCGTGGTCGCAAGCCGCCTGGCTGCTGCCGCTGGCCATCGGGATTGCCGGCCTGGTCATCAGCGCCGTGGGCTGGGCCACCGATTCGCACCAGTTCTATTTCTCCTATCTGATCGGATGGGCGTTCTGTCTGTCTGTCACCCTGGGTGCCTACTTCTTTGTTGTGATCCAGCACATGACAAAGGCGCGCTGGAGCGTAGTCCTGCGGCGCATCCCGGAGACGCTTATCTGGTCGTTCCCGCTGCTCGCGGTACTCAGCATCCCGGTCATCCTCGGCATGCACGACCTCTACCATTGGACGCATGCCGAATTGCTTGATCCGGCCAGCCCCGAGTTCGATCCGATCATCGCAGGAAAGGCCGCTTACCTCAATACGCCCTTCTTCCTGGCCCGCCTTGCTTTCTATTTCCTCGTCTGGACGTTCATCTCCTTCAAGCTCTACTCACTGAGCCTGAAGCAGGATGTCGATCCTGACGGGTCGATCCCGAAACAGCAGCGCAAGTGGAGTGCCATCGGGCTCGTGCTGGGCGGCATATCGACCGCGTTTGCCGGTATGGACATCCTGATGTCCCTGGATCCGCACTGGTTCTCGACCATCTTCGGCATCTACTTCTTTGCCGGCTCCTTCATGGTAATCATGGCTGTCATGGCCTTGACCGCCATGATCCTGCAACGCAACGGCATGCTCCAGGGCGTGATCAAGGTGGACCACTACCAGGACCTGGGCAAATTCCTGTTCGGCTTCACGGTGTTCTGGGCCTACATCGGTTTCAGCCAGTACATGCTCATCTGGTACGGCAACCTTCCTGAAGAGACCCTTTTCTACCGTCATCGCATGGAGCACGGATGGGAGACGTTCTCGGCAATTCTGCTGGTATGCCACTTCATCATCCCGTTCGTCGTCCTGATCGGTCGCTGGTCAAAGCGGTTGCTTCCGCTCCTCGGATTCATGTGCGTCTGGATGATCACGATGCACTGGTTTGACTACTTCTGGATTGCGGCGCCCGTCCTCCACGGTGACCACGCGGTCATGAGTCTGTACGACGTGGCTGCATGGCTCGGGCTCTTCGGTGTATTCGTCGGTGCGTTCATGTACCGCCTCAGCCGTCATCCGCTGGTTCCGCAGCGCGATCCGCGGCTGGCCAAATCCCTTTCGTTCACGAACTCCTGACCTGAAGATCCATGGGAGCTTCCCACAACAACCCCGGCGTCGAGCCCGAGGACATCAACACGTCCACGCTCTTCCGCGTCATCCTAGTCAGCTCTCTTGTCGTGGTTGCCCTGGTGGTCGCAGGGTTTAACCTGGCCCATCAGAAATTCAAGGCAGTCCAGCTCGAGGTCACCCAGCTGACCGGCTATCCTGCGCTGCACGAGACCCAGATGATGGGCTCGTCCAAGCTGAGCGGCTACGCAGCCAATGGAGACGGTACCTACCGCATCCCCATCGAGCGCGCCATGGAATTGGAAACCCAGGACGCCCAATAACTTCTTGACCCCCGGTACGATCGAAAGCACGCTTCGACTTATGGCCCTGATGCTCCTGCTGGCCGTCTTCGGTCAGTTTTCCGTTATGGCCCAGGCCGACACGGAACAGGGGCAAAAAGGCATACATCCCTCCCTGAGCGGGGTGGGTGTTGAGGAGAAGCTGGGGACGATGCTTCCGCGGGACGTCGTGTTCATGGACTCGGACGGGCGTCAGGTAACGCTTGGACAGTACATGGATCAGGGGAGACCCCTGCTGCTCAACTTCATCTACCATAACTGCCCGATGCTGTGCAGCATCACGTTGGAAGCGCTGGGGCAGACGCTGTCGGAGATGGACTGGACGCCAGGAGAGCAGTTCGAGGTCCTGTCCATCAGTTTCGGTGCGCGAGAAACCCCCGAAATGGCCGCTCGAGCGCGGGAGCGGATGCTGACCAAACTCAATCGTGAGGAGGCCTCGGAAGGATGGCACTTCCTCGTAGGGGACTCCCTCAATGTGCATCTGCTTACGGATGCCTTAGGGTACTCCTTCAAATGGGTGGCCTCCACCCAGGAGTATGCCCATCCGGCGGTATTGGTCTTTGCAGGAGAGGATGGGAAAGTAACCCGTTACCTGCACGGCCTTGACCTGCCCGCCAATGATGTACGCAAGGCACTGGTCGAGGCATCGGAAGGGAAAGTGGGATCGGTCATGGACCAGGTCCTGATGTACTGCTATCAGTATGATCCCGGCTCGAATTCCTACGTTTTACACGCAACAAACCTGATGAAGGTGGGTGGTATGCTCACGCTGATGCTGCTGGGTGTCGGGCTTTTCGTCTTCTGGCGAAGGGAGCGCGATCGGCAGTCAGGAGGCGTTCCCCACTTTACATCCGGGTAGTTATTCAAGAAAGAGGACAAAGCCATCATGGGCGATAACGGATCTGTCTGGTTGCCGGACCCGGGAACGGCTCTCGCAGGAGAGGTCGATTCCCTTTTCTGGTTCGTGTTCTGGACAAGCACCATCATGTTTGCGATGGTCATTGCCGCCAAGCTGTATTTCATGGTGAAGTACAAGCGCAAGAACGAACAGGAAGTACCGGAGCCGGTCGAGGAAAGCAAGTGGCTGGAAGCAGCCTGGATCGTCGTGCCGACCATCCTGGTTCTCGTCGTGTTCACCTGGGGCTTCGATGTGTTCGTCAAGCTGAATTCCGCGCCGCCGGACTCGTACCAGATCAGTGTGCGTGCCCAGCAGTGGTCATGGGAGTTCTCCTACGCCGAGGGAGCCACATCGTACACCGAGCTTTATGTGCCTGTTGGACGCCCCGTCAAGCTGAACATGACGTCGGCCGATGTGCTGCATTCCTTCTTCGTCCCCTCGTTCCGGGTAAAACACGATGTCATTCCCAACCGGTACACGTCGGTCTGGTTCATGGCGGAGGAGGCCGGGGAGTATGACATCCACTGCACGGAATACTGCGGTACCCAGCACTCGGGAATGAATGCGAAGGTCGTGGCCGTGTCGGAAGAGGATTTCGCGGCCTGGATTGCCGAGCAGAGCCAGGATCTGCCCCCGGCCGTCCTTGGCGAGCAGGTTTTTGCCCAGTGCCGCGCCTGCCATTCGATTGATGGTACGCCGGGCATCGGCCCCACGCTGAAGGGCATCTACGGGCAGACACACGCGTTTACCGACGGCACGTCCGCCCTGGTCGACGACGATTACCTGCTCGAGTCCATCGTCAATCCGGCAGTCAGGATACGTGAAGGGTTCGCCCCTGTCATGCCCGCCGGTTTTTCAGCGCTGTCCCAGAAACAGCTGGACGGCCTCGTAGCCTACATCAAGACGCTCGAGTAATCCGAGCCGGCATCACTATTCAGGAATAGTCAAGCGCACGCCCCCATGAGTCATTCTGCAAACGGGTCGATCCATTATCTGAACCACGCCAAGGGCCTCAAGTCCTGGCTGTTCACGCTGGATCACAAACGCATCGGTGTCATGTACCTGGTCGCCGTGTCCCTGGCCTTCCTGGCTGGCGGCATCCTGGCCATCCTGGTCCGACTTGAGCTCCTGGCTCCTGGCGAGACGATCATGACGGCCGACCAGTACAACCAGTCGTTCACGCTGCATGCCGTGTTGATGGTGTTTGCATTCATCATCCCGGCCGTGCCCGCCGTGATGGGCAACTTCGCCCTGCCCATACAGCTGGGTGCCAAGGATGTGGCGTTCCCACGACTGAACCTGGCTTCGTTCTATATCTACCTCATCGGAGGGGTCATCGTCCTGTCGGCGCTGATCAACAACCGGATTGATGGCGGATGGACCTTTTACGCGCCCTACTCCACGAGCATCGGTAACGGGGTGCTCTATGTGACTGCCGGTGTGTTCGTGATGGGCTTTTCGTCCATCCTGACGGGTCTGAACTTCATCGTGACCGTCCACAAGATGCGTGCCCCCGGCCTGACCTGGAACCGCCTGCCGCTCTTCATCTGGTCCATTTATGCCACGTCCATCGTACAGGTGCTGGCCACGCCGGTGATCGGTATAACGATGCTCCTGCTGTTCATGGAGAAATTCCTGCACATCGGCATCTTTGACCCGGCACTGGGCGGCGATCCGGTGCTCTTCCAGCACTTCTTCTGGTTCTACTCGCACCCGGCCGTGTACATCATGATCCTGCCTGCCTTCGGCGTGGTATCCGATCTGATGGGCACGTTCTCGCGCCACCAAGTGTCGGGCTACAAATTTGTGGCCCTGTCGTCGGTGGCCATTGCCTTCCTGGGCTTCCTCGTCTGGGGACACCACATGTTCGTGTCGGGACAGTCGGCCGTGTCCTCGATCGTCTTCTCGCTGATCACCTACCTGATCGGTATTCCGACCGGTGTGAAGGTGATCAACTGGGTGCAGACCATGTACCGGGGATCGGTGCAGCTCAAAAGCCCGATGCTCTACGCCATCATGTTCCTGTTTACGTTCTCCATCGGGGGCTTCACGGGTGTCATGCTGGGCGTTCTGGCCATTGACGTGCACCTGCATGACACCTATTTCGTTGTGGCGCACTTCCACTACGTCATGATGGGCGGCAACGTGATTGCCGCGCTGGGCGGGCTGCATTACTGGTGGCCGAAGATGTTTGGCAAGATGTACAACGAGTTCCTGGCCAAGATTGCCGCCCTGCTCGTGTTCATCGGTTTCAACCTGACCTTCTTCCCGCAGTTCATCATGGGTGCGCAGGGCATGCCGCGTCGCTACTACGACTACCTGCCCGAGTACACGTTCTACCACGAGTTGTCCACCTACGGGTCGTGGGTCCTGGGTGCAGGGCTGTTCCTCATTGCCGGTTACCTGATTGCCTCCTTCTTCACGGGCAAGAAGGCCGGTCTCAACCCGTGGGGCGCTTTGACGCTGGAGTGGACGCACACGACCACGCCGCCGGATCATCACAACTTCCACGACACGCCGATCGTGACGCGCGGAGCCTACGACTTCCACCTGGCGAAGCACCTTTTCGAGAAAGGAGGAGAAGTCACCGAACTCGATCTCGGTGGTGATGGTGCTTCGACACACCATGCTCCCGTTTCCAACGAACCTGTAGCCTGAACGGGCCGGACGGCTCCCTGAATACACTCGCAACCATGGCGCATTCACCGACCAATCAACCGGCCCACGTCAAGCACTACTTCGTCTCATCCGAACAGCAGTTCGATGCAGCGAAGATGGGCATGTGGCTCTTCCTGATCACGGAGATCCTGCTGTTCTCGGGCATGTTCGTGGCGTACACCGTGTACCGTTCGTGGCATCCGGAGACCTGGACAGCCCTCTCAACGGCACTCGACTGGAAACTTGGGGGTCTGAACACCCTGGTGCTGTTGGCATCGTCCTTCACGGTGGCCATGGGGATCAACCAGATCCAGCGGGGTAACCAGAAAGGGTTGCTCATCAACCTGGTGCTGACGTTCGTCTTTGCCGGTGTCTTCCTCGTGGTCAAGTACTTCGAGTACACGGCCAAATTCGAGCACGGTCTGTTTCCCGGGGCTGCCTTCAACCCCCACGGCGTCTCCCACGGATTTGATTACGCCTCGTACAATGTGCCTTACGGCCCCCAGTTCTTCTCCATCTACTTCGTGATGACCGGCATCCACGGTTTCCACGTGCTGGTGGGCATGGGGCTGTTTGCCTGGATCACGGTCAAGGCCCTCAAAGGACGGTTCTCTGCAGAGTACTACACGCCGGTCGAGAACTGTGGTCTGTACTGGCACCTGGTGGACATCATCTGGATCTTCCTCTTCCCGCTGCTCTACCTGATCTGACCGAACGACGTCCATCCCCCGTTTCTGACTGATTCCAACCCCGAATTCCGATGTCACACGACGAACATCACGGACACCACATTGTCTCCGTCAAAACCCTGGTGCTGGTCTTCTTGGCACTCGTGTTCCTGACGGTCCTCACGGTCGTTCTGGCCCAGTTCCATTTCGGTGCCCTGGAAGTCCCGATTGCCATGACGATTGCCCTGATCAAGGCCAGCCTCGTGGTGATGATATTCATGGCTCTCAAGTGGGACAACCGTGTAAACGCCACCGTCCTGGCCGTAGGCGCCCTCTTCGTGCTGGTCTTCATCTCCTTCACGTTGCTGGACACCGAATTCCGCGGGGACCTCTCCAACACGACGGAGATGACCATCATGGACCAGGAGCGGGCCTTGCAGGCCGCCGATGAAGGTGCCGCACCCGCTCCTGCTGCG
>JAQCDI010000317.1 GCA_027620595.1 Bacteroidota bacterium
GCGATCCGGTCCAGCCGGTACGGCTCGTACGGCATGGCCAGACATCCGTCGATGTCGGATACGAAAAGGTCGATCATGGGTCGGACCGGGGCCAGGTGGGCGCGGGGGTTATTCGCCTTTGCTGTAGACCTCGGCCAGGTCGGCAATGAGCTCGTCCGAGATGCCCATGGTGGCAAAACCGCCGTCATGGAACAGGTTCTGCATTGTAACCATGCGCGTCAGGTCGCTGATGAGCGACACCGTGTAGTCGGCGCAGGATTCGGCATCGGCGTTTCCGAGCGGGGCGATCCGTTCGGCAAACTTGAACATGGCATCGAATCCGGCGATGCCCGAACCGGCCGTCGTGATGGTCGGGCTCTGGGAGACCGAGTTGACCCGGATGCCGCGCTTGCCGAGGCGGTAGCCGTAGGAGCGCACGATGCTCTCGAGGAGGGCCTTGGCATCGCCCATCTCCGAGTATTTCGAGAACGTGCGCTGCGCGCCGATGTAGGTCAGGGCAATGATGGAACCGCCGTCGCGCAGCGCACCCAGGGTGTCGGCCGCATGGATGACGCGGTGCAGGGAGATGCCCGAGATGTCGAGCGACTTCTTGTACCACTCATAGTTGAGGTCCTCGTAGGGGCGGTTCTTGCGCACGTTGAGGCCCATGCCGATGGAGTGCACGATGAAGTCCACGCCGCCGTAGAGGGCTTTGGCGCGCTCGAACAGGGCGGTCAGATCCTCTTCGGAGGTGGCGTCCGCCCACACGATCTCGGCTTCGGTGCGTTTGGCCAATTCGTCCAGACCGCCGAGGCGCTGCGCCACCGGAGCGTTCGAGAGGATGAAACGACCCCCTTCGCGATGGACCGCCTCGGCGATTTTCCAGGCGATGCTGCTATCGTTCAGGGCGCCGAAGATGATGCCTTTCTTGCCTTCGAGGAGACCGTGACCTTTCATGGGGAAGCCGGGTTGTGGGTGATTGGGTGCAAAGGTAGAGAATCGGCGCGAATCACGCGCTGTCCGGAGTGCGCAGCGTACCGAGCCGATCGATCATTTCACCGTGAATCAATCCGTTCGAAGCCACGATCTCGCTGCCCAGAGGGTGCGACGAAGGATCCGATGGCTCGCGGTCGGAGAAGTCTGTGAAGCGTCCGCCGGCTTCCGTCACGAGCAGGACTCCAGCGGCCACATCCCATGCCTCGATGCCCTGCTCAAAGAATCCTTCGAAGCGGCCGCACGCCACCCAGGCCATGTCGAGGGAGGCCGATCCGGGCCGGCGCACGCCACGGCAATCCTGCCAGAAACGGCGGATGCACTCCGTGTAACCATCCAGATAGGCAAACTGCTTGTATGGGAATCCCGTCGTGATCAGGCTTTCTGCCAGGCGGGCACGATGGCTGACGCGGCAGGGCACACCATCGCAGAAGGTGCCCCGGCCGGCCAGGGCGTGGAACGTCTCGTTGCGGCACACATCGTGGACAACGCCGAGCATCATCTGTCCTCCGAATTGCAGCCCGATGGACACGCCGTACTGGGGGACGCCATGCAGGAAATTGGTGGTGCCGTCGAGCGGGTCCACGATCCAGAGCCAGCCCGGGATACCGCGAAGGGGGATGCCGCTCTCTGCAAAGCCCTCCTCAGCCAGCACATCATGGTCGGGAAAGGCAGCGAGGATTTCGGAAAGGATGATCCGCTGCGCCTCCTCGTCCACATAGGACGCAAAGTCATTGAGCCCCTTGTCCCGGACATCGTCCGAGTGGATGCGTCCGGATTGGGACTGGATGAAGCGGGCCGCGCTGCGCGCGGCCCGCATGGCCACCTGGAGGGCGTCGTCGAGGAGGGAAGTGGAGGAAGCGGTCATGGGTTGGATCGGGGAGGCGTCCCCTTCGTATCATCGGCGTGTCGGCAGGGCATCTACCGACCACTTCCTTCCCGGTTCACCCCCCAACAGTGTCCATGCGATTCCTGACCCCTTTCCTGCTGGCCGGTTTCGTGCTGCTCTCGGGCTGCACGAGCGCCGACATCACGCCGCTCGGGCCAGGGGAAAAGGCCAACCGGGACAGCATCCTTGTCTTCCTGGACAGGGTGGGACAGGAGGCCATGACGAGCGCCTTCGGCAACCTCGAATCGTTTTCCTACCGGCGTTACCTGCGTACCGAGCAGTACGATGGGGACGATTTCCTGCTGGCCTTCACCGAGCACATCATCGAAACGTCGGGCCCGGCGTCGGATCGGCGCTCCTCTGTTACGCAGGCCGATTCGGGTGGAGCGTTCGACTTCGGGTTCTTCAACCAGTTCGTCTCCGAGAATGTGGACGACCCGGACCCGGTGGACCTGGTGCCCTGGCTCCTGGAAGAAAACCCCTCCTACCTGAGCCCGCGCAATCTGGACAAGTACACGTTCCGGGCCACACGGGACACCCTCATGTGGGACCGTTCGGCCCGGATCATCGAAGTCCGGGCGCGGCCCGAGCTGGCCGACGGGGAGAACATCCGCAAGGTGCGCTACTACGTGGACCGGATTTCCAACCAGTTGGTGGCCATGTACCTTGAGCGCATCGACCTGGGCCTGCTCTTCCGTGAGGAGAGCACGTTCTACATGCACGTCCAGCCGGTAGAGGAAGGGGTGTACGTGCCCTACAACACCCGCTTCCAGACCGCGATCACTACCCCTTTCAAGGGGTCCTACCGCATCCGGACCGTATCCACGTATACGGATCGCCGACGCTTGGCTTCTGCCGCACCGGACTCGATCCAGTAGGAATGCGGGCGAACCGTGGTTCGCCCCTGCCATCAGTCCTGATCGAGCGCT
>JAQCDI010000318.1 GCA_027620595.1 Bacteroidota bacterium
GGTAAAAACTCGGCAAAGACCACCCTGGATGGCCGCTGATCGGAACCGGAGCTTGGACAACGGCATTGACGGGCCGTATTTTGCGTTTCTGCACGCAAGACTGCCCTATAGCTCAATTGGCAGAGCGCCTGACTCTGGATCAGGAGGTTCCAGGTTCGAATCCTGGTAGGGCAACTGCGAAAGCCCCGTGACCACATCGTGGTTGCGGGGCTTTCTGCATCTGGCCACCGTGATACTTCGAACCTGGAAACCGCGAAGCGGGCCAGGTTTGACACGAGGAGCTGCCAAAGGCAGCGACGACTGACGAGCAGGCGGAGCCTGCGAGTAATCCTGGTAGGGCAACATCAAAACGCCGGATGGGCTTCTGCCGGTCCGGCTTTTTCATCTGCCGCTCCGCAGGACCAAGAACGTCGCCAGCTGGGCAATGAGCGTGGTCTTGTGGGTGCCAGCTGTTTCGTAGCTCACGGTGGCTTCGGTGGCAATGAGAAAGGCTGCCCAGAGGGCCAGACTGACCACGAACGCTTGCGTGACTTCGGCGCTCAGGCCGTCGCCGCCGCGCCGCATGATTTGCCATGCGCGCCACAGCAGGACACTTGCGAGCCCTTCCCACGCGATGATGATGGCGAAGAGGATTGCGGCAAGGAAGGACGGAATTCCTTGCTTCCCGAGGGTCTGCTCCACCAAGGAATAGTTGTAGGAAGCCCAACTGACATTCTCGGCCAGCAAGCCCAGATGCCGGAGCGCATCTGTCATGTTCGTGAGCGTGATCAGCGTAAGCCAGATGGCCCAGAACAGCACGAGGCCGGTTTGCAGCGTTGAGAAGCGAAGATTTAAGAGCATCTTGGTGTGTTTTGGCGAACAGGACCCCGCCAACAAAGTAGATCAGACTCCGCAATAGTGAACCGCGACATGTCAGACGAATTCGCGGTTCGACGGCATGCACCCATCCATCTGACCCACTGCCATGAAACGCTTCCTACCTCTTCTGCTGCTGGTGGCCGCCTGCGGGCAGCCTGCCGAAACGCCCGATGCGGCATCGGACTCGACCGCCGTCGAAGCCGCCGCGACTCCGGCTGAGGCCGTACCGACGTTCAGGGAGCTGATGCTCGAAGCGCGTGAACTGGTGCAGTGCAAGGAGAACCAGCTCAATGAGCCCGGCATGCTGCCCGACGGCCCGAACGTGAACACAAGCAGCTACGTGACCATCATCGAAATCCCGTGCGGACCTGCCCCGGGCACAGGTGCTTATGGTTATCCACTCGCGTTGGTGGCTGAGTGGCCGGCTGCGGAAAACACGCCCGAGGGCAACCTGCCGCGTGTGCGCCAGGCCATCCTGTTCCACGAGAAGGTGGCAGAGGGCGCATTCGCAGCATCGGGCTACGTCACGCAAGCCATCCCCTTCTGGTCCGAACTCGACCTTGAGAAAGGCGAGCTGCATCTGCTCTACAAATATGCCGGCGCGGGGCAGTGCGGCATGCTGACCACGTATTCGTCGGAAGCCTGGCGATCCCCGTTCCAGTTCCGCGAGGCGCGGGAGCTTTCGTGCGACGACGCCTACCAGGGTGACGGATCCGACTACGATCCGCGCAAATGGGAAGTGGTGTATTCTGCCTGGGAAGAGGGATTCTAGACACCGAATCGGGCTCGGAACATGAAATACACCGCGCCCACCAGGCACAGGCCTGCCCACAGGTAGTCCAGCTTGAGCGGCTCCTTCAGGTACCACACCGAGAAGGGCACGAACACGGAAAGGGTGATCACTTCCTGCATGATTTTCAGTTCGCCGACGGAAAGGACCTGGTGACCGATGCGGTTTGCGGGCACCTGGAACAGGTATTCCAGCAGGGCGACCCCCCAACTGACCAATGCCGCAATGATCCAGGGCTTGGACGAGAGCTCCTTGAGGTGCGCGTACCAGGCAAAGGTCATGAAGACGTTGCTGATGACCAGGAGCAGGGCGGACAGGGCGACGGGGTGCATGGCAGGGTTCGACCGTAAGGAAAAAAGTGAAATGTACAGCGGTCCAAACGCACGAATGCATATCTGGGGCCAGAACCCGGAACGGCCCTGCAAGTACGCATCGCCCCCTGAACCATCATTGGAAACCCATGCGCATTCTTTCCCTGTTGTTTGCCGCAGCCCTGTTGGCTGCCCCGTCTTTCGCCCAGGAGCGTCCCGCCTCGCCGCGCGGCGAAGTGTCCACCCAGGTGGGTGGCGCCTACACCGATGGCGACTATGAAGGCGGCAAGTGGGTGGTCATCGACTACAGTCGTCCCATCCTCCGCGGTCGCTCGAACCTCTTCGGATCGGGTGCCACCTACGGCGATGCCCTCAAGGCCAACGCCCCCGTCTGGCGTCTGGGTGCCAACAAGTCCACCCGCCTGATGACGGAAACGGACCTGATGTTCGGTAACGCCCACATCCCGGCCGGCGAGTACTCCCTCTTCGTCGAGCCGGATGCGGACAAGTGGACGCTGATCATCTCGAACCACAAAGCCAAGTCCTCCGGCAGCTCGGACGAGGAAGGCATCTGGGGTGCGTACAACTACGACAGTGCCATGGACGTGGCGCGCGTGCCCATGAAGCTCAGCAAGGCACCGTTCAGCTTCGACCAGCTGACGATTTCCTTTGTCAACATGACCCAGCAGGGCGGAACCCTGGCCATCATGTGGGACAACGAGTTGGCGACGGTCGACTTCATGGCCCACTGATCCGTCCGGACATTGTCCGACGTTTTCTGGCGCGCGGCCCCGCACAGCGGGG
>JAQCDI010000319.1 GCA_027620595.1 Bacteroidota bacterium
GGGGTGGCGGGAGCCACCCCGGCCGCTGCCATTACGGGGTTCGCCCCTATATTCCGCCGCGATGTTCGAACCCTACCCCATACTGGACGGCGCGGCCCGCGTCGAAATCAAGATCAAGGGATCCCGGTTCATCGGGGAAGCACTCCCTGTGGACTCCACGGCGGCGGCCGAGGAAGCCCTGGCAGCCATCCGCAAGCGGGAGTATGACGCCACGCATCATTGCAGCGCCTGGCGCATCGATCCGGAAGGCCGTGAGTTCCGCTTCAGCGACGATGGCGAGCCGTCGGGTTCGGCGGGTGCACCTATCCTGCGGCAGATCGAGGGCAAGGGGCTGTCGGGCGCCCTGGTGGTGGTGACCCGCTACTATGGCGGGACCAAGCTGGGTACGGGTGGGCTGATCCGGGCCTACGGAGAAGCCGCAGCCCTGGCGTTGGATGAAGCGCCGACACGGGAGGTGATTCCACGGAGGCGACGGACCGTGCGGTTCGCCTATGAAGACACCTCCCCGGCCATGCATACCATCGGACTCTTCGATGTCGTCATGGCCGGGACGCGCTATTCGGAGGTGACGGAAATCGACCTGGATGTGCGCGCCGCCGAGGTGGAAGCGTTCGAATCCGCCTTTACCGAGGCCCTTTCCGGCCGGGGAAGCGTCCTGGGGCCCGATTAGCCAATCTTCAAGGCTTCGACGGCCAACCGGTCCACCCGGTTGTTCAGTTCGTCGTCGGCATGTCCCTTGACCTTGACAAAAGAGACTTCGTGTTGGGCCATGAGGCGCAGCAGGTCTTTCCACAGGTCCTGGTTCTTGACCGGCTTCTTGCCGGCTGTCATCCAGCCCCTGCGCTGCCAGTTGTCGATCCAGCCGTCGTTGAAGGCGTTGGCGATATAGGCGCTGTCGGTATGGACGGACACCGTGCACGGCTCCTTGAGCACGCGCAGGGACTCCACGACCGCATCCAACTCCATGCGGTTGTTGGTCGTATCCTTCTCGGCGCCGGTGACGACGCGTTCGCGACCATTGAAAAGCAGGAGGGCGGCCCATCCGCCGGGACCGGGATTGCCGCTGCAGGCGCCGTCCGTGTAGATGGTTACGTGTTTGCGAGGCACGGGTCTTTCGATCAGGAGTCCGGATGAAGGCGGCAGGATACGGCCTGAAGGATCGGGGGTTCGGTGGATTGACGAAGAATCCTCTCCTTTGGGGCCGATCCCCGGGCCGGTCCGTGAGTATACAGGATTCCATTCATCCCATGAGACGGTTCGCATGAAGTTTGTCGACTACGTTACGATCACGGTCCGCAGTGGCAAGGGCGGTCCCGGCTCGGTGTCCCTGCGCCGGGCCAAGTATGAGCCCAAGGGCGGGCCCGACGGAGGGGATGGCGGCGACGGAGGCAGTGTACGGCTCGTGGCGGATGCGCACCTCTATACCCTTCTGGACCATCGCTACAACCGGCACCATTTTGCCGAGAGCGGCCATTCCGGGTCGTCAAACAACAAGAAGGGCAAGGATGGGCAGGATATCCAGCTCAAGGTGCCTGTGGGCACGGTGATCCGGGATACGGATACCGACGAAGTCATCGGAGAGCTCCTGGTGGCCGGAGAGGAACTCGTCCTGGCCAAAGGGGGGCGCGGCGGCAAGGGAAACACGTTCTTCAAGACCTCGACCAACCAGACGCCCCGGCATGCGCAACCGGGCGAACCGGCGCAAGAACGCAATATCACCCTGGAGCTCAAGCTGCTGGCCGACGTGGGTCTGGTCGGGTTCCCCAATGCCGGCAAGAGCACCCTGGTATCCAGCCTTTCGGCCGCCCGACCCAAGATTGCCGACTATCCCTTCACGACCCTCGAGCCGTCGCTGGGCGTCGTGGGCATGGAAGATTTCAAGTCCTTCGTCATCGCCGACATCCCGGGGATCATCGAGGGGGCATCCGAGGGCAAGGGATTGGGTCTTCAATTCCTCAAGCACATCGAACGCAATGCGGTCCTGTTGTTCATGATTCCCTCGACGAGTGAGGATCCGGCCGGTGAATATGCCACGTTGCTGGCTGAGCTCGAGGCCTTCAACCCGGACATGCTCAACAAGCCCCGTCTCGTGGGGCTGTCGAAGATTGATCTGCTGCCGCCCGATGAGCAGGCCGACTGGGTGGCCGACGTGCGGCAAAGCCTGCCTGCGGACGTGCCGATGCGGGCGTTCAGTTCGGTGGCACGCACCGGGTTGGACGAACTTCGTCACGTCCTTTGGGAGTACGTGCAGGCGGCCCACGCTTTCGACGAGACGTCCGGATCGTGATCGACGCCATCGGCGGGATGGATGCGGCCGAGGTGCGTGCCACCTGGGGACTCACGAGGATCCGGGGGTTCGGGCCAGTGGCAGTGAAGCAGCTGGTCGATCGGTTCGGGTCGGCCTGTGCGGTATGGGGTGCATCTGAACAGGAACTGGAATCCGCCGGTGTCGCTTCTGGCGGCATCCAGGCCATCCGATCCGGCATGCCCTCCGACGCGACCTGGCGGACGTGGGTGGCACGCACACCGGCGCAGGTCCGGCTCGCGGCGTTGCGCTCACCGGGCTATCCGGCGCAGGTCCGGCACATTGACGATCCACCACCGCTGCTCTGGATGCAAGGCTTGGCGCATCGTCCGCATGCCCCTGTTGTTGCCATCGTGGGCTCGCGGCGCTGCACTGAGTGGGGTCGGCGGCGGGCCTACCAGTGGGCGTATGAATTGGCGTCCCGCAACGTGGTGGTTGT
>JAQCDI010000320.1 GCA_027620595.1 Bacteroidota bacterium
TCCTTGTGGCAGGGAAGTGTTATCATCCCAAGGTAACGCGCAGAACAACGATCGTCATGAATTCCCGCCGCCGATTCCTGCAATCCACGCTTCTGGTATCCGCCGCTGCCATTTCCACGCCCGCCGAGCTGTTGGCCATTGTACCGCGCCAGGGGTCAGTCGGGAAAACTCCGGAATGGGTGCGTCACGCCCGAAGCGCCATTCCCGCCTCGCGGGACCCGTTTTTCCAAACGGCCGGCATTGCCCCCAGCCCTTCCCACGTTCTGGACGTGGTCTCGAATGTCCTGCACTACCAGAACCGCGGTCCTGTCCATCCGGAAATCTGGCCCCATGTGGCGGCCACCGAGCCGGACCTGCGCGCCCATTTCGGTCGGTTGTTCGGCGCATCGGAGCACGAAATTGCATTGACCCATTCCACCTCCGAGGGGATCAACATTGCCTCGTGGTCCCGGAACTGGCAGAAGGGAGACGAGGGCGTGATCAGCAATCAGGAACACCCGGCCAACACGATTCCCTGGTACAATCTGGCCACCCGCTTCGGAGTGGTGGTGCGGCGCGTGGACCTTTCCACCGGCGCCGCGCTCATGGACGGTATGCGGGCTGTGGTCAACCAGCGTACGCGCATGGTCAGCATTCCCCATGTTTCCCGGAACAATGGGCGGCGCATCTCGGATGCTGAATCCGCAGAATTGGCTGCTTTCCTGAGGACCCGGGACATCCGTTTCCATCTGGACGGCGCCCAGGGCCCTGGTTGTGTTCCGGTGGATTTTCGCGTGCTCGGCTGCGATTACTACAGCGCCTGCGGCCACAAATGGCTGCTCGGGCCCAAGGGAACCGGAGCCTTCTTCTGTCGAGAAGAAATGCTGGATCGGACAGAAATGTCGTGGACGGGCTCGCATTCCACGCTTTCCTACGACCAGGACGGCGGGTACATCCTCATTCCGGAGGCGCGGCGTTTCGAATTCGGGACCCGCGCTCTGGCCACATTCGCCGGATTCGACGCGGCCCTGCGGTGGATGGAGGATATCGGGTTCGACCGGATCCTGGGGCGGGTGGATGAGCTGGTCCAGTATGCGGAGGGCTCGTGGATGGAGCGGGGGCATCGCGTGGTGTCTCCCCGGGATGGAGGCCGTTCGGGGGTCTTCGTACTCAAGTTGCCGGCTTCACTCAACGGATTATCCGTGTATAACGCGCTCCGGGATCATGCCACGGCATTCACATCGCCGGTAGACGGCCCCCGCGACCTGCGTGTGGCCATCCACTTCTTCAACACCAAGCAGGAGATCGATGCGACATACGATGCAATCGAAGCCCTGGTGTAACGGCGCCTGGCCGCTGTTCCTGGCGCTGATGGTCTGGGGGTGCTCGTCCCCCGATACCGCCGACCTCATCCTGCACGGAGGGGCGGTGTACACCCTCTCGTGGGCCGAACCTTCGCCGGAAGGCGAGCCGGCCGCGGACGCGCCCTTCGATGGCAGCCGTTGGACACCTGATGCCTCCTGGGTGGCCGTCCGGGACGGGCGAATCCTGGCGGTGGGTTCGGGTGAGCCCGATGCCGGACTTTCAGGACCGGATACCGAGTGGATCGATCTTCATGGCGCTGTCCTGGTGCCCGGCCTTGTCGAAAGCCATGGCCACCTGCACGAGATCGGAGAGAAGGCCGAAGAGATCAACCTGATCGGGGTGCGGACGGAGGATGAATTGGGCGAACGCCTGGCACGAGCGGCGTCGGAGCGTCCTGCGGGGGAGTGGATCCTGGGCAGTGGCTGGGATGAAGGCGAATGGGCGGATGCGCTGCCGGATCGCGCCTTCCTCGACGCTCTTTTCCCGGATACGCCTGTGGTACTCAAAGGCTTGCGGGGATTCGGCACGTTGGGCAACGCCCGCGCGCTCGAGGCAGCCGGGCTGACACCCGACACCCCGGATCCCGTTGGAGGAACGCTGGTGCGCCGGTCCGACGGGTCACTGAGTGGTGTGCTGCTCAACAATGCCACCGACCTTCTCAATGACGCCGTGCCGGCCCGCTCCCTGGCCCACCGGATGCGCATCCTGCGATACGGGATGGATCAGTTGCTGGCGGCCGGGTACGTGAGCACCCACCATGCGGGCGTGCGAACGGATTACCTGCCCGCGTATCAGGCGCTGGCGGATTCGGGAGACCTGACCATGCGGGTCGAGGCCATGTTGTCGGTGGGTGTCGTCGAAGCGCCTTCTGTCGCCGAGTGGACGCGCCGCGGGCCCACGAGGGATCCGGAGGCGATGTTGCAGATCCGATCGGTCAAAGCCTACTACGACGGATCCCTCGGGTCCCGCGGCGCGAAACTCATCGAGGATTACAGCGACCTGCCCGGCCATCGGGGCGTGAGCGGTGCCGACTACGGGTTCGCCCCCGACTCCGTCGAGGCTTACATGGCCGCCGGCTTCCGGGCGGGCATCCACGCCATCGGGGATGCGGGCAATCGGGATGTACTGGATTTCTACGAGGCCGTTTTTGCGCGTCACCCGTCCGCGCGTGACACGCGGCACCGCGTTGAGCACGCCCAGGTGGTGCACCCGGACGATATGGCCCGCTTCGGGTCGCTGGGATTGACTGCTTCCATGGAGCCGGGGCACGCGGTGGAGGACAGCCCGTGGGCCGGAGACCGGCTCGGGCCCGACCGGGTCCGGGGCGCCTACGCCTGGCGTTCCCTGCGCCGTGGCGGAGCGCTCGTGATCTTCAACTCCGACT
>JAQCDI010000321.1 GCA_027620595.1 Bacteroidota bacterium
GAAGAACCCACGGGCAGCATCGTGTTGGCCGGCGAGGTGGTCAATTCCGTGGCCACCCTGACTACCAGCCATCCGCTGGCGCTGGGTACGACGTTCGGTTCGGCTTCCGGCTCCTTCATGTTGTACAACAACACGTTCGGGGCCTCTCCCGCGGACATCACCGGGGTATGGTTTTCCAGCATTGCGGGCGGTACCGTCGAGCCCGCCCTGTCCCTTCCGGCGCTTGGCGAAGAATGGATCTATGAAGGATGGGTGGAAGTCGGCGGGGCCCGGTTGTCCACCGGGTACTTCCGCCAGACGAACCGTCTGGATGAGAACCGTCGGTACTCGGACAGCGACGCGCCCGGCTTCCCCGGCGAGGACTTCCTGATCAATGCCCCCGAGGGCGTGACCTTTCCGCTCAACCCCTCTGGGGGTACGGTGTACGTGACCGTCGAGCCGGTACCGGACGACAGCCCGCTGCCCTTCGGCATCACGGTGCTCTCCGGATCCATCCCGGCCTCTCCCGCCGCCCGCACGCCGTATGCGCTGGGTGGTCAGGTGGCAGTGCCCGGTGGGACGGCAACGTTGTTCTGATTCGGCAGGTCAGTCCAGATCCAAGTCCGGACCCGGGTCAACATCGACCTTCACGGCCACATCCTTGCGGACGCGACGACGCCGATCCCGCGCAGCCGTGCGCGCCTTTTTCAGCTGGCGCTCCACGGAGGAAAATGCCTCCATGATGGCCTCAGGGATGACGGGAGACTTGCCCGATCCTGCTATGTTGTCCGGCTTGTGATACAACGTCAGCGTGGCCTCGTACTCGTTCACGGTCGGTTTGCCCGACATCTGCTTCACGGACAGGTGGGCTCCCGTGATGTCACGGCGTCCTGCCTCCAGTTTGTCCAATCGTCCGTCGATCCATTGGCGGGTGTCCGCCGAAATCTGGAGGTGGTCCAGGTGCAGTTCGAGGTTGATGGCCATAGGGTTTCTCCTTTCTTGAGCGAGGAACGGAACGACACAGGAACAGAGATACCGTCCTGCGGGCACTTAATCAATGGTGCACATTCCTCTACGCTGCAGATGCAGGGTTCGATCCGGACCGGATGTAGGGGGAAGACGGCGGCGCTTGCAAGGCCATTGCCCAGACTGCTTCCCGGGACTCAGAACCCGTACAGGTTGCCGAATTTGGCGCGCGCGTAGGCCAGCCATGGTTCGGCCGAGAGGGGCGAACCGGTGGCCGACCGCAGGATCTCGTCCGCGCTCCGGCGCCGTCCCCACTGGTGCACGTTCGTGCGCAGCCAACCCAGCAACGGGGCGAAATCCCCTCGGCTGACGGGACCTTCCAGGTCTCCCAGGTCCCGTCGCGCCGCTTCGAACAGCTGCACCGACATCAGATTGCCCAGGGCGTAGGTCGGGAAATAGCCGATGGCGCCGAGGGACCAGTGGATGTCTTGCAGGACGCCCTCCGTGTCGGATTCCGGGCGAACCCCGAGCCAGGACACCATGCGCTCGTTCCACGCCTCGGGAAGGTCCTTGATGGCAATCCGGCCCGAGATTATCTCCTGCTCCAGCTCGAAACGGAGCATGATGTGCAGGTTGTAGGTCACCTCGTCGGCTTCGACGCGGATGGTGGAGGGCTTCACCGCGTTGATGGCGCGATAGAAGTCCTCCTGGGTGGTGTTCGCGAGGGATTCCGGAAAGGTCTGCCGGGCCAGAGGCCACGCGTACGTCCAGAAGGCCCGACTGCGCCCCACCAGGTTCTCCCACATCCGGGACTGGGATTCATGGATGCCCAATGAGGTGCCATCGGCCAGCGGAAGGCCTTCGAGGGCCCTGTCGATCCCCTGTTCGTACATGGCGTGCCCGGCCTCGTGCAGCGTACCGAAGAAGGCCGGGTTGAAGAAGTGCTCCTCCGATCGGGTGGTAATGCGCACATCGGAGATGGAGAAGGACGTCGAGAAGGGGTGGGTGGATACGTCCTGGCGTCCGTGGTGCAGATCGTAGCCCATGCGCTGCACCATGTCCAGGCCGAAGGACCACTGCCGATCCAATGGAAAGGCACGGTGTACGGGGCTCTCGTCCAACGGGGCTGCGGCCTGGATGGCCTGAACGATGGGTACGAGTTCGAGGCGGACCTTTTCAAAGACGTCAGCCACCTGGCGCGTCGAAGCGCCCTCCTCGTATTGATCCAGCAGGGCGTCGTAGGGTTGGTCCGCGTAGCCGAGGGCGTCGGCGTGTTGGCGGCTCAGGTCCACGATGCGCTCCAGGTGCGGAGCGAACAGTGGGAAGTCGTTCGTGGCGCGGGCCTTCTGCCAGGCCCCCTTGGCCCGTCCTGCCGCTTCGGCCATGGCTGCCACGAGTTTGGAGGGCACCTTCGTGGCCTTCGCGACATCCCGCTTCACGATGCGCACCAGGTCCAGGTCGATATCCGACTCGGGACGAGCATTCTCCAGCAGGGTGACGGTTTCGTTGGCTGTCAGCAGTTCGTGGGCCATCGAGCGGAGTGTGGCCACCTGGCTCGCGCGGGCATCAGCGCCCCCTTCGGGCATGTACGTTTCCATGTCCCACTCCAGGATGGCGGCGGCCTGGCCGAGGTGGGTGATGCGGGTCAGTCGGTCGCGGAGGTCCTGCACGGCGTTGACGGTTGGTGGTTTTTCAGTTGGCTTTCCGGGAGGTCGGCTTTGATGCACGGTGGCGGGGAAGGTTCTGCGTGGACTTTCCCCGGGCCGGATTGCGGCGGG
>JAQCDI010000322.1 GCA_027620595.1 Bacteroidota bacterium
GTCCCGGCCCTCCTCCTGCACATCCACTGCATCGGCAGCTTCCTTCCCGGTCGGGTTGACCGGTTCGTTTTCCCGTTGACTCATGGTTTCCCGATTGACGGCGCCGACAGGCACCGGTTTGGTTTTGGATGGCCGTCAGGCCAGATGGCTTCGCGAATCGGACAGGCTCATCAGGGTGGCCATGCCCTCGACCAGGGCAACCACCCTGGCGTAATTCATGCGCGTCGGACCGATCACCCCGATCGTCCCACGCAGATTGCTGACGAGGTACGGAGCAGTCACGACCGAAATGGGGCTCTCCGACCGCTCTCCTCCATCCAGCTCCGGATGGACGCCGATCCGCACACGGGCCCGCCCGGCCATCGGATCGATCTCTTCTTCCATGAGCCGGATGACATGCGGCTCATGATCGAGCAGGCGCATCAGGTGCCGCACCCGCTCGGTGTCCGAGTACTCCGGCTGGTTGAGCATGAAGGTCGTGCCGTCGAATCGGACCGTGCGTTGGGCCGGTTCGTCCGAAAACAGATCCTCGCTCCGGTTCAGGATGAGCTGCACGATGCCCATGTCGTCCTGCATCAGATCCTGGATGCGGGGAATACAGGTCCGCCGGATCTCATCCAGGGTCAGTCCCGCAAGACGTTCATTGAGCAGGGTCACCAGACGGCCCAACTGCGAGGTTTCGAGGTCGGAGCCGGCCTGCAGGACCAGGGTGCGGATGTATCCGCCTTCGATGCTGATCACGAACAGGAGTTTGCCCGAACTGACCGGCACGATATCGAGGCGCTGCAGCACCCCATTGTTCAGGCGTGGACTCAGGACAACACCCAGCAACTGGGCCAGTTGGGCCAGCAGGCGGCTGCTCTCGCGGATCAACGCCTCGGTGTCCGCCTGGAGGACCGACAATTCGCTGCGGATCAGCACCCGTTCCTCCTCGCGGAGGACGGCGGTTTCCATGAGCTCGGCAACGAACGCTTGATATCCCAACTCGGTGGGCACACGACCCGCCGAAGTGTGGGGATGCATGAGGAAGCCGAGGTTTTCGAGCTCGCTCATGGTGTTGCGCAGGGTGGCTGAGCTCCACCCCAGATCGAACCGGTCTTTGAGGTTCTTGGACCCGACAGGGCCGGCGGTCTCGACAAAGACCGTGATGACCATGCGCAGGACGTTCCGCTGCCTGGGCGTCAGGCTGCGAACGGCCCGGGAAACGCTGCTGTGGAACGGCATGGTGGCACTCGATTGGTTCTTCCGCCCCTTGATCAGATGTCGGGTGTTCGGCGGATCAGACGGGTAAAACAGGCCATGGAGGGCCGGGGTTTCCCTTTACCCCTTTTTCAATCACGGGCGAACCATTCCCTCGGTCATTTTGCCCCTTTCCAGCCTGTTGACAGGCCCGGGCAAGCAATGGGGCCGCCTCCCCGAGGGGAGGCGGCCCCATCCGGCCGACACATTGAATGTACAGGGTCCGCTATTCAACGCGCCGGATTTCGGCTTTCCGCTCCACATTGAACGACGCACCGAAGGCTGCATCGTATCGGAAACGGTTCTCGGTGGTCAGGGCAGCGTCCGAACGGTATCCCCTCCAGGCGCCATTGCCTTGACCGTAGTAGGCATCGTAGTCGTCATGGGCCGCGCTGATGGCGTCGGCACCGAAATCCCAGAGCCATCCCTCGTCCTCGGGCAACAGGCTGATCGGCGCAAATCCCTGCCAGCGGTTGGGGTCGAAGAGGCGGCTGTAGTCGGCCGAGCGTACCCGGCCGCGCTTCAGATCCACCCGTCCTACCCGGATATCGTCACCGTAGCGGTATCCCTGTCCGGCATAGCCATCATCGAATTCGGTCGAAATGATCTCGAAGCCGGCGCGGCGGTCGCCCACCAGGAACAGGTCCCGATCAAAAGCGATGTCCCCGTTGCGGAACACGGTGGCTTCGATGCTGGAGAGGTGGTTCGGAATCCGTTCCACGAGGCCCAGGAAGCGGCCATTGTCGTAGATGGCAATCTGTTCGACGTCGATGTCGAGCACCGCATAGTCCGCATTGGCAAACCGGACACGATGGCGATACGTGGTTTCCATTTCGATGCGGCTCTCACGGGAAGATCGCTCCCAATCCGAGCGCACGATCACCACCTGCCGATACCGGTAGCGGGGCGACCAATGACGGGTGTAACGGACCTCCCACGGCCACGCGATGTGGACATGGATGCGCGACGCGGGACGCACGTAGACGAACGTGGGTGCCAAGGTCAGTCGGGTGCGGTACCGGGCATGCTGGTGACCGTTGGAGCGCCACGTGGCCCTCACACCCGGCAGACTGAGTCGGGAACGGTCTCCCTGCAGCACGACGCGGCCATCCCGTCGGCTGGCCGATGTGGCCCCGCGCGCGGCTGCCACGCGGCCATTGTCCGAACGATCCATGGCTCGCGCACCGACGCGCCCCGACGCGGAGCCCGATCCAGAGCCCGATGCGGAGCCCGAATCCCGCGAACCACGATTGTCACGGACCACCTGCTTGCCCGCCGAGCGGCTTGCGCCCTCGGCGGCACGGTTGCCCCTGTTGGAGGAACGCTCAACGGCCCGGTCGCGCCCGCTGGACTGTGCCGCACGTTCCACCTGACGGGCAGCTGCCCGCTGGGTGGCTTTGCGGGACTGGCTCGAGCGGGCGGCCGACCGGATGGCCTTGCCCACCACTCTGGACGCTTCGCCTGTGGCGCGCGCCTT
>JAQCDI010000323.1 GCA_027620595.1 Bacteroidota bacterium
CATCCGCCCCGCCGCCCGCGGAATGCCCTGATCTGCGGGGTGACCGTCAGGACCCCTGGCGCGGCGTCACGATGGCGCGGCCGATGGTATTCGTGTCGGCACCGAACCAGATATAGCCGGTCGACGCGTCGTAGTACATGTGCCGGATGGTGCCGCCACCCGATGGCACGTCGGCAGCGCGCGTGAAGGATTCGGTCTTGGTGTCGAATCCCACGAAGCGGTTCGGCTCCACGCCGGTTTCGACCATCCAGATCGTGTCCGTGTCGTCCTTGGCCATGCCGTAGACGCGGGAACGACCGGCGGACGGCAGCTGCCATTCGGTGAACTCCGACGTCTTCGGATCGAATACCCCCAGGTATCCGCCCGCGTAGTCGCCATACCAGATGCGGCCATCGCTCGTGATTTCCATACGGCGGGGCCGGGCCTCGGCGCGGGGCAATTCGAACTCGTGGAGCACGGCCTGCCGCTTGTCGAAATGGGCCAACCGGTTGGTGCCGAACAGGACCACCCAGACTTCGCCGTCGGGCGCCACCTTGATGCCGTACGGCCGCGACCCGTCTTTCTCGGCTTTGGCCAGGCGAACCTTGCCCGACTTCACGTCGAGATGTCCAACCATGTTGCCGCCCTGCACGGTAAAGGCAATGTTGCCATCGGGCAACCAGACCAGTGTGTGCGGATCACGCGCTGCGGGATCGGGCATGTCGTACTTGGTGACTTCGCCCGTGGCCGGGTTCAGCATGCCGATGTGCGCGCGCCGGTTGCCGGCGTACCATACCATCCCGTCCGGAGCAACAATGAGGTTGTGCGGACCGGCGCCTTCGCCGAGGTCATACTGCTTCATCTCCCCCGTCTCCGGGTTCAATGACGCCAAGTATCCGCCTACCTGACCGCAGAACCACACGAGCCCATCAGGAGCCACGAACGGATCGCGCGGACGGGTCCGCTCCCACGGCACATCCCATTCGGCGATGTTGACCTGGGAAGAGAAGGGCGTCTGATGATCCTGGGCCGACGCAGCCGGCACAGTGAAAAGTGGAATCAGCAACGCAGCGGATAAGAAAGCGAGCAGCGTTTTCATGGTTCGATCGACGATTCTGGGTGGAAAACGTGGACGAAGGGGACCGACGGAAATTGGACGCTTCGGGTTATGCAGTGATTCCGGAGTGCCCTATCGGCCGAACCGTCGATCCAGATCCGTGAGCCAGTTCTGGATCCAGACGAGCTCCGTCGCATCCTTGTCCTGTATTTTCCCGGGAAAGAACACGTCGGTGGAAACCACCACCACTTTCCTGCCGTCGTCCGTGATGTCGATGCCGAACCGGGAATTGGACGTCATGACGTCCCGGGGCGCCCCCGTGATGGCGAAGGTGGGTGTCGTTCGAACCGGCACCACCTTGCTGTTGCCAAAGCCGATGAAGAGGTTGCGCCCTCCTTCGGTCCACCTTGGGTAACGTCCCTCTACATCCGGAATGGGCTGTTTCTGCTTCCCGTCGACCGAGGCCACCCAGACCACATTCTGTTTGACATACGCCACGTACCGGCTGTCCGGAGAAAACTCGGCGCCCATGTTCACCGCTTCCCCGGTGGAATCGATGGCCACCTCCTGACCGGTCTCCATTTCCAGGATCCAAAGCTGCTGTGAACCCGCGTTCACGGTACGCTCGAAAACCATCAACTTTCCATCAGGAGACACTTTGGGATCTTCCCCATTCTCAAGGATCCGTTCGGCCGGGGCGGCGGCATCAACGCGTTTCTTGTAAATCGCTTGGACAGCACCATCGGTCTCCGTGAAAACCATCTCCTGCTCACCGGGCATCCAGGATGCCCTGGACGCCCGGGCGCTGAACGTGAGTTGGGTCAACGTCGTGTCCGAAATGTCGGCCAGATAGATGTCGATGGCCCCCCCGGTTCCAATGGACATGAGGGCCCGCTCTCCATCCGCTGAAAGTTCAATGGATCGGCTCTGTCCCTGCGGCGGCATGACCAGCGGAATGAAGGTCTTTTCCTTCGTGACGGGGTTCACTACCCAAAACGACTCTGACGATTGAACGAACGAATTCGAATCGTTTCGATAGATCAGGTCGCCGTCGGGAGTAATCGAATAGGTTCCCCACATCACCACCGCCTCTTCCTCGCCGAAAACGGGAAGAGGAGGCCCCAGGAAATCCCCGGTTTCAGGGTGGATGGGCCGAACAACCAACTCCCCCGTATCATTCCGCTGCTGATAGGTCAGGTAGCCTCCCCCGACCACATCCGGATTCATGATCGGAGACTCCAGTCGTTCGACGACGGAGCCATCCTTCATGCGGACCCGGGCCAGGATACTGCGTCTGCCCTGCGGATTCGTACGATCCAGGATATGACCGAACGCTACGTCCGTACCGGGCAAGAGCGACTTCCATACCGCCGCATATCCCGGTTCCAGTTCCCCTTGCACAAGGTCCACCTCTTCCACCTCATTGGAGGAAAGGTATTTGATGAACGTCTTGCCTCCTGGATCGACAAAGACGAAGGAGTCGTCATCGATCCAATAGGATATGCGACCCGTTTCAACCTGCATTTCCGGAAGGCCACGGGGTACGGAAACCGTGAACCCCCCGCCGTTTCCAAAACGGGTATACGCCAGTCGCTGACCGTCGGGTGAGAATAAATGCTCCCGGCCCGTCCCCTCCGTTCCCTCGATCCGATGTATC
>JAQCDI010000324.1 GCA_027620595.1 Bacteroidota bacterium
GCGGTCCGAAGTGAAGTCCGGATTCTCCAGCAACCACGGGTCAGCGCCCGTGAAGACTTCCTCCCAGCGCAGACCGTCCAGTGTTATCAGGATGACCCGCGGACCCGGATCATCCGATTCCACCGGCGTAGCCGGGGCGCAGGAGGTCACCGGGAAGACAAAGGCCAGCAGGAAAGAAAGCAGGAGCAGACGACGCATGGCAAACGATCAATTGCGGGAAATGGGATCGGTCATCGGATATGAACCAGCGGGTAGATCGAAGGTACGCTCCATCCCATCCGGCCAGATTACGCGAAGATGATAGCCGCGTGTGCGGTCATAGATCGGGATGCGGTACATGCCAACGCCGGGCCGGATGGAGTACACGTGTTCGCCCGAATCCAGATCGGAGACCTCGACCACCGGCGCATCCCCGACATCAAAGGTCAGGCTGGCCAGGTGATCGGCCGGCCGGCGCCCGTCCCCGTCCTCCTGATGGAAGGTGATCGGCCAATCCTCGTACGGCCGCGCATCCGGCGCCGACGGATCCACCCAGCGCGGCCATGCCTCGAGCACGACCTGCCGCGTGGTCCGGTTCATCCGGATGATGCCGTAGCCCGGTGTGCGATCGTAAAGGGCTGTCGGTTCGATACCGGAATTGACCGGGTTGGCCACGGCCACGACCGTCATGTGGTTGCCGAAGCCATCCAGATGGTCCCCGGTGTACCAGGATTTCGAGGGGTCCCGTGTCGGACTGACCTCCGGCGGAAACCAGCGACGCGGCCAGATATTGGCAATTGAGGGCACGACGAACCCGTATCCCGCGTCCTGGAAGGTGTCCTTGCCATAGCGCACCGTGCTGCCCAGGTGCTGGTCCCCCGCCACGTGGAAGGCCCGGGCCTTGCGCATGACGTCGACCACCCGGTTGCGGCCTGTCTGCGGCCAGCCATTCGAATCGTGGTCCATGGCCTTCTTGTACCCCGTCACGATCTCGCCCGGCGGTGGAATGGGCAAACCGGGGATTCCCGAACCGTCGAAGTGGTCCTCGGGAATCGTGGCCACGTTGGCAAACAGGGTCTGTGAGAGCATCACCTTCATCCACGTGTCCGAGCCCCAATCGCGGGCCCATTCATCGAGGAAGACATGTTGGCGATCCCCGAGCAGCACGGCATCGGGGTGGTCCCCGTCCTTCGCGGCATTCCAACGCGGATTTCGCGGCCAGCCGTTCCAGATCTCGGCTTCGGGCATCAGGTCCCGCGGCGCACTTTTCCACTGCCGGTCGGCCACGACGGCAAACGAGACGCCGCCGAACTCCATGTTGGTGTAGTAGACCGAGATGTCCTGCTGGACCGGGGTCGGATCGAAGGGATCGGGCAGATGCGACGTCTGCGTGCGGTGCACGGCGTTGACGAAGCCTGCGCTCTGGATATAGCCACCGTGGTCCGAGGCCGGAACGTAGGAGCCCGTGGCCGCCTTGCCCCCCGCACCCCAGATGTTGCCGTGGTAGACGTCGTGGTCGTCCGGGATCGTGACCGTCGGACGATGGCGAGTCAGGTCCCCGAAGGCCCACAAAAACCGATTCCAGTGGTAGAGGTAGTCCAGGATGGCCGTGTCCTCGGGTCCGCGCACGATGCCCGCCAGGCCCCCCTCGTAGATCTGGTCCCCGGCAAAGAAGAGCATGTCCGGCTCGTGGAAGGCCACGCGGTCGGCCGTTTCCTGGTGCGGCCACCAGAAGTGGTTGTGCGTCCAGCTGCCGTCCCCGCCCGAAATGTGATGGCAGTTCAGCGCCGCCATGACGAACTCCTCCCCTTCTACGGTGGCGTGGATCGTGCCTTCGTAGTGATGCGTCACCGGCTCGGGGCCCTCCCAGAGCGAATAGGCAACGCGGAATGGGGTGTCCCCTTCCCGGGCCCAGTCTTCTACCCGAAAGCCGATCGTGTAGCCGTTGGGGTCCAACGTTCCCTTGGACACGGTCGTCCACGTCTGGCCGTCCTGGACCTGCAGCTCGGCTACCTGCGAATCATCCGCGCCCAGCGGGCCCATCTGCGCGGTCATCTTGAGCGTGCCTTCGCTGAGCGTGTACTGCACACCGAGGACCGGTCCGAACGCCCGCGCATCGTCCGCGCGCACCTTGGATCCTTCCACGGTCCAGTCGTCGAACCACCAGGCCGAGCCGTCCGCGGACGGGCTGCCGTGGGATACGAGTGCCACGTTGCCCGTGAAGTACTTGGCGTCGAGCCCCGGATAGACGGCGTGCGAGATCACCTCGTCGGTAGCCGGAATGAAGGTTTCCAGCACCAGGTCATAGCCGCCCGACTCCGAGCCACCGGGCGCTGCCATGGCCCGAAGGCCGAATTCCCGGATGGATTCGAGCGAACCCTCTCCTGAAGCGGGTTCAACGAGGGGCCAGTCGGCCGGGGTGAAGTCGGCCCTGGGAGCACGGTTCGCATCCGGGTTCTCGTTGTCCCGGACGATGAGCCGTCCCGTTCCGTCCACACCCGCAAACAGTCCGCCGCCGGGAGCTGGCCAGTGGTGCACGAGGGCGCTGATCCGGTAATCGGTTTCCGATCCTCCGGCGCCGATCAGGAAGCCCGTCCAGGTCGAATCCGTAGCACCATCGGGTTCGGAAATGGTGCCTGTACGAACGGACATGACCAGTCCGCCTTCCTCATCCGCCAGCCAGCGCGTCAGGAGGTGGACCGTTC